>NZ_JBEYUY010000013.1:0-276695 GCF_040643775.1 Streptomyces sp. NPDC047081
GCCCCGGCGCTTGCGCTTCTTGGGGGCGGGGGGTTCGGGGGCGGGGTCGGGTTGCACAGGGGCGGACTCAGCGGCGGTGGGCCCTGGACAGCCGGCGCCGCCGAGGCCCCGCGTCCCGGCGGGGCCGACCCGCTGCCCCCTTCCCCCGTCCGTCCGCAGGACACCGTCGCCGTCCTGTTCACCTCCGGCACGACCGGTCCGCCGCGCGGAGTGCGGTGCCCGCAGGGGCAGTTCGTCCAGTGGGGCCGTACCGTCTCGGACGCCCTGCGCCTGACCTGCGACGACGTCCTGTTCACCTGTCTGCCCCTGTTCCACACCAACGCCCTGAACACCCTGGCCCAGGCGATGACCGTGGGCGCGTGCTGTGTGGTCGGCGAGCGGTTCTCCGCCTCGCGGTTCTGGCGGCAGGCCGCCGACGCCGGTGCCACTGCCGTCCATCTGCTCGGCGCGATGCCGCCCATGCTGCTCGCCCGGCCGCCGGGCCCGGACGACCGGGCGCACCGGGTGCGGCGCGGCCTCTCCCCGGCCACGCCGGGCCCGCTGTGGGAGCCGTTCCGTGAGCGGTTCGGCGTCACCCTGGTGGACGGGTTCGGCTCCACGGAGACGAACCTCGTCATCGGCTCCACCCCCGAGCACCGCCGGCCCGGGTACATGGGCACGGTCCGCCCGGGCTTCGACGCCCGAGTGGTCGACGAGGCCCTCGCCCCCGTGCCGGACGGCACCCCGGGCGAACTCCTCGTCCGCAGCCACCGCCCCTACGCCTTCGCCACCGGTTACCTGGGCGATCCGGAGCCGCCCCCGGACTCCTGGCGCCGGACGGGCGACCGGGTGGTCCGGGAGCCCGACGGCTGGTTCCGGTTCGTCGACCGCATCAAGGACGTCATCCGGCGGCGCGGCGAGAACATCTCCTCCCACGAGGTGGAGGCGGCCGTCCGCTCCCACCCCGCGGTCGTCGCGGCCGCCGCCTTCCCGGTCGCCTCCGAACTGGCCGAGGACGAGGTGATGGTCGCCGTGGTCCCGCGCCCCGGGCACACCCTGGACCCGGCGGACCTGGCCCGGCACTGCGCCCGCGAACTGCCCGGCTTCGCCGTGCCCCGCTACATCGAGCGGGTCGACGCGCTGCCGCTCACCGAGACCGGCAAGGTGCGCAAGGCGGTGCTGCGCGAGCGTGGGGTCACGCCCGGCACCTGGGACCGCGAGCGCGCCGACACCGGGCACTGACAGCGCGGCCCCGGTCCTGGTCGTCGTACGGCAAACGCCCCTCAGTCCGCCTCCCCGTCGTCCACCAGCAGCCGCGCGACCCCCTGCGCGCTGAACACGTCCCGCAGGGCGAGGACGATGCCGCCGTGCAGTGCCGCCGTGCCGTCGGGCAGGGTCGTGGTGATGATCAGGGCCCGGGTGGTGAGGGGCAGCGCACGGCGGTACACGACGGCGCGCACCCCCGACAGGAGGTCGTCGCTCAGGTCGCTGAGCGGGCCGCCGAGGACCAGCGTGCGGGGGTTGTAGACCAGCACCAGCGTGGCCGCGACCTCGCCGATCGCCGTGGCGGCCTCCCGCAGGGCGCGTACGGCGGGCGGATCGCTGTCGGCGATGCGTTCCGCCAGTTCGCGCTCGCCGTGCCTCAGGTCGTCGTCCGTCGTCTCGGGGATGCCCAGGGCGCGCAGGACTGCGCGGTGCGAGGCGACGGCCCGGACACAGCCGACGTTGCCGCAGGTGCACAGGGAGTCGCCGCCGTCGGCGGCCGGGATGTGGCCGACGTCGCCCTCGGCGCCGTCCGCCCCGCGGTAGATGTCGCCGGAGGCGGTGACGAGGCCGGCCCCCATCCCGGCGCCGATCTTGAGGCAGAGCAGGGGCGTGTCGGCCTCCCGCCGGCTCGCCTCGCCCAGGGCCATGAGGTTGGCGTCGTTGTCAACGCGGGCGGGGGCGCGGAACCGTACGCCCAGCGTCTCGGCGGCGGGATAGCCGTCCCAGCCCGGCATCCCGGTCGGCCGGACGGCGCAGCCGCGTCCGACGTCGACGGGGCCCGGCAGGCCCAGCACCACCTCGCGGACCCGGCGCGGGTCGCGGCCGGTCCGCTCCAGCAGGGCGAGGACGCGTTCCGCCACCGCGTCCAGCACGGCCTCGGGTCCGGCCTCGATGCGGACGGGCACGGTCTCCCGGGCGAGCATCCGCCCGGTGAGGTCCGCGATCGCGACCTGCGCCCCGGACGTGTCGACGTCGGCGACCGCGACGGTCCCCGCGCGCGGGGAGAGCGTCAGCACGCGCGGCGGCCGGCCGCGCACCGACTCGCCGGACTCGATCTCCTCCAGGAGGCCGTGTCCGAGGAGATGGCCGACGTGCTGGCCGACGGTGGAGCGGGCCAGGCCGGTGCGCCGGGCGATCTCGGCCCTGCTGGTCGCCTCGCCCGAGACGACGAGGTCCAGGACGGCGCGCAGACCCAGGGGGACCGCGGGCAGCAGGGCGGTGGGCGTCGGCGGATACAGCTCGTGTTTGTGAGCTGCGAAGGCTCCTTTATGTACGGTCACGGTCTTTGTTCGGCCTCCTCACACCGATCACCATCGGATGTGCGCAGGCCGCGCGTCAACAGGCGGGTCAGGGCGACCCGCGGACGGCATTTCGGACTGCTTTAGTGCGCGAGAAAAATTAAAAGCGGCATCTTGTCCGTTCCGTGCGAACCAACGGATGGTGTGGGTCACCCCGCGTTCACGCCGTGGCCGGTTCGACGACGGCAGACCATGACCTCCGGACGGCTCGAAAAAATTGCCGAGCCTATCCGGAGGAGGCAGCCGAGGCAATGAGATCGGATCGCTCCCGGTGTGAGCCCACCCCTTCCCGCCGACCGGCCGGCCCACCGCCGGCACGGCTCTCCGCCGGGCCGGGGCACCCCCTCGCCGTCTCCCGCGCGTGCGCCCGCGAGACACGCTTTCCCCTGGTCACACGCCCTTTCCGGCCCGTCGGCCGCACCGGTGCGCACCCGCCTCCGGCGACCCCCTGGGCAAGCCGCCCGACACCCCACCGTCCACCCTTGTCACGATCCGATGACGGGACTCCCGGTGTTCTGCTCACCGGACCGCGGTCCTCGTCTCCCGGCCCGGCACGGCAGTTCACTACCGAGCAACCCCGCCGGATCCGGCCATCCGGTCCGGCCTGAACCGCCGGTCCCGCGCACCACCGGCCCGGCTCCCACGGAGCACCCGCACCGACGCGGCCCCGTCCGCGCCACGCTCCCGCACCCCCACCGCCCTCCGGAGAGGAACCACGGCATGGCCAAGCAGACGCATCGCATCGGCATCCTGGGCAGCGGCAACATCTTCGGCCGGTACGTCACCGGTCTCGCCCGCCACCCGGAGCTGCGGATCGTCCGCGTCGGGGACATCGACACGGCCCGGGCCAAGCAGGCGGCCGTCGAGCACGCGATCCCGGCCTGGGGCGACGACGCGGAGCTCTACGCGGACGACTCGGTGGACATCCTCGTCAACCTGACACCGCCGGTGCACCACGCGCGCACCGTGGTGACGGCCCTGGAGGCCGGAAAGCACGTCTACGTGGAGAAGCCCCTGGCCACGACCGTCGAGGAGGGCCGGACCACCCTGGCTGCGGCGACCCGCACGGGGCGCCTGCTGGGCTCCGCGCCGGACACCTTCCTCGGCAGCGCGAGCCAGACCCTGCGCAAGGCGATCGACTCGGGGGCGATCGGCGAGCCGATCGGGGCCTCCGCGTTCATCGGCCACAGCAAGGCCGAGAACTGGCACCCGAACCCGTCCTTCCTGTTCCAGGAGGGCGGCGGCCCGGTCATGGACATGGGCCCGTACTACGTGGCGATCCTGGTCAACGCCCTCGGCCCGGTCAGGTCGGTGGCCGCCGCCAGCCGGATCGGGGCACCTCGGCGGACGGTGACCGCGCCGGAACGGACGGTCGACACCATCGAGGTCACCGTCCCCACCCACGCGGCGGCGGTCCTCACCTTCGCCTCGGGCGTCATCGGGACGACCCAGATGAGCTTCGACGTCTGGGACACCGACCTGCCGGCGGTGGAGGTCTACGGCACCGAGGGCACCCTGTCCCTGCCCAACCCCAACCACTTCGACGGCGACGTACGGCTGCGGCGGCACGGCGACGCCGACTGGACCGTGCTGGAGCCGGTCGTCGAGCTCTTCGGCGCGGTCGGCACCCGCGAGCAGGCCCGCCGCGGGCTCGGCGTGCGCGACCTCGCGAACGCCGTCGAGGGCGGCCCGCACCGCGCCAACGCCCCGTTCGCCCTCCACGTCCTCGAAACGCTGTGCGCGGTGGAGGAGTCGTCCCGCTCGGGCCGTACGGCACAGCTGGAGACCACCTGCGAACGCCCCGAGCCCCGCTACTCCGCCTGACGCCGACCACGCCCCGAAAGGACCACCGTGACCATCACCCCCGAGAAGATCGCGATCAACCCGCTGCAGTGGATCGCCACCGACGACGGCTGGATCGACCCCGCCATCGCCCCGCCGCTGGCCGACCGGCTCAAGGTCATCCAGGAGTCGGGCATCCGCTCCGTGCACGCCGAGGTCCCGGCGGACCTCACCACCGCCGAGTACGGCGGGCTCCTCGCCGACCACGGTCTGCTGCCCGCCCCCGGCTACATCTCGGGCCCGCTGCCCGAGGACGAGGCGGGCCTGCGGGAACTGCTCGACAAGACGGACCGGATCAGTACGCAGATGGCCGAGCTCGGCCTGCCCACCGTCTTCGTGGCCACCGGGATGAACAAGCAGGCCCCGCGCGTGCACCGCCCGGCGGTCGGCGCGCACGGCACGCCCGAACGCCTGGAGCGGGTCCGGGACGTGTTCGCCAGGATGGGCGAGACCACCCGGGCCAACGGTGTCGCCGCCGCCTTCCACCCGCATGTCGGCACCTGGGCGGAGACCGAGGAGGAGACCCGGTTCATCCTCGACACGATCCCTGCGGACGTCCTGTCCTTCGGTCCGGACATCGGCCACCTCGGCTGGGCCGGTGCCGATGTCATCGGCCTGATACGCGAGTATGGGGACCGGGTCGCCGCCATGCACGTCAAGGACTTCCACGCGGAGGTGGCCGAGCGCGGCCGGGCCGAGGGCTGGACCTACCAGCAGACCGTGCTCGCGGGTCTGTGGGCGGAGCCGGGCCACGCCTCCGTGGATCTCCCCGCCACCCTCGCCGCCCTGCCGGACACCTTCGACGGCTGGCTCGTCATCGAGGTCGACAAGGGCGCCCAGGCCACGCCCGAGGAGAGCGTCCGGCTCTGCGGCGCCTGGGCGCGACAGCCCCACTGAACACGACGTCACCCGTCTGGAGGCCCCCAGTGCCCACGGCCTATGGATTCACCGCCTACGGCGGACCGGAGGTGCAGCGGTTCCTTGAGCTGCCCATGCCCGTGCCGGGGCCGGACGAACTGCTCGTCGAGGTGTACGCGGCCGGGGTCAACCCGGTGGACTGGAAGGTCCGGGCAGGTCAGCACCGCGCCTTCCTCCCCCTCGACCTGCCGGCCGTGCTCGGGCGCGAGGCCGCGGGCGTCGTCGCCGCGGTCGGCGCGGACGTCGAGGGGTTCGCCGTCGGCGACCCGGTGTTCGGCGCCAGCGCCCGCGGCTGCGGCGGCTACGCGCACTTCGCGCTGCTGACCGCGAGCAGCACGGCGCACAAGCCCGACGCCGTCTCCTGGACCGACGCGGCCGTGCTGCCGGTGGCGGCCGGCACCGCCCACGACGGGCTGGCCGGACTCGTCCCCGAGGCCGGCGAGACCCTGCTGGTCCTGGGGATCGGCGGCGGTGTCGGCGTGGCCGCCGCGCAGCTCGCCCGAGCGGCCGGGGTGTCGGTCGTCGGCACCGCCGGCGCGGCCAAGCGGGAGTTCGTCGAGTCGCTCGGCGTCGGCGTGATCGCCTACGACAGTGGCGATTTCGACGAACAGCTCCGGTCGGCCCTGCCGAAGGGAGCCGACACGGTCCTCGATCTCGTGGGCGGCGACGCGCTGAACACCGTCTCGGCGGTGCTCCCGCCCGGCGACCGGATCCGCACGGTCGCCGACCCCGACACCGCGGCCCGCTTTCAAGCCCTCCCCCTGTCCCGCAGCGGCTCGACCGAGGCCCTCGCCGAACTGGCCCGGCGGGTGGCCCAGGGACAGCTCGATCCCCAGGTCCACGGCGTCTTCCGGTTCGAGGACGCCGGGGCCGCCCTCCACGCGGTCGAGTCCGGCCACCCCCGGGGCAAGGTCGCGCTCGTCATGCGCGCGGACCGCTGACCCCCGTACGACCCGCTCCCCCCACGGTGCAGCCGACCACCCACATCCGAGCCCTCCCCGGCTCTCACCCTCGCAAGGAGCACCGATGTCACTCACCACGCCAGTCCATGTCCGCCGGCTGACAGCGGGCGTCGCCGTGGGCGCCGCGCTGTTCACCTCGGCGTGCAGCGCGGCCACCCAGCAGCCCGTCGGCGGGACCTCCTCGGCCGCGGTCAGCGACGGCGGCACCCTCGTCGTCGCCCAGGCGAGCGACGTCGACCCGGGAGGATTCCTCAAGACCTCCTTCGGCAACCTGCTCTCCGAGTACCAGGTCTTCGAGACCCTGACGCTCATCGACACCGCCACCGGCAAGCCGACCGGCGTCCTCGCCAAGTCGTGGAAGCTCGCCCCCGACGCGATGAGCATGGACATCACGCTCCGCGACGACGTCACCTTCCACAGCGGCCGCAAACTGACCGCGAACGACGTGATCTTCACCCTGAAGAAGGTGCAGGACCCGGCGACGGGCGCGGCGAACCAGCCGATCGCCGCCCAGATCAAGACGATGAAGGCCGTGGGCGACCACGAGCTGAAGCTGACCTTCTCCAAGGCGACGCCGAACGTCTTCGACCTCTTCGAGACGATGCCGATCGTGAACCCCGCGTCCTACGCCGGCAACTCCGCCGGAAAGGTCGTCGACGGCACCGGCCGCTTCCAGTGGACGTCCTGGACGCCCGGCGGCAAGGTCGTGCTCACCAAGTACGCCAAGTATCGGGACGCCAAGAACACCCACCTCGACAAGATCGAGATCAACATCATCACCGACCCCACGGCCATCGTGTCGGCGATCCGCAGCGGTCGCGTGCAGTACGGCGTGGGGGTCGCGGCCCTCGACGCCCGCAGCCTGAGCGAGCAGCCCGGATACGCCCTGGTGACCTCGGGCGGAGCGGCCATCTCGCTCTCCCTCGACGTGACGAAGGCGCCGTTCGACGACAAGACCGTGCGCCAGGCGATCCAGTACGCGATCGACCGCGGCCGCATCGTCCAGCAGGTCGAGGGCGGACAGGCGCAGGCGACCGACCTGCCGTGGCGGACCTCCTCCGCCGGGTACGACGCCACCCAGGCGAAGCACTACACGTACCAGCCGGGCAAGGCCAAGAAGATGCTCGCCGCGGCCGGCGTGAAGAACGCGACGCTGAATGTCGTCACCCTCAACACCCCCGAGAACACCGGCATCTTCCAGATCGTCAAGAACAACCTCGCGGCCGTCGGCATCACCGCCAAGGCGGTCCTGCTCAGCCCGACCGAGTACGACGCGAAGATCGCCGCGCGGAACATGGGCGCGCCCGGAGTGCTGGTGATGGGCAGCAACGCCCAGTCGCCCGCGTCCCAGGTCGTGAGCCGGCCCGAGTACCTCGCCGGTGACAACCTGCTGAAGTTCAGCAGTCCGCAGTACTCCACGCTCGTCCAGAAGGTGGCCACGGCCACGTCGGCGGCCGACCAGAAGGCCGCGACGCACGACTACAACGACTATCTGCTCGACCAGGCGTTCTCGGTCCCGCTGGTCACGCGGCCGACCCTGACGGTCCGGACGAAGTCCGTGGGCGGCATCCAGTCGACCCAGGCGGGCTTCATCGAGCTCGGAACGGCCTGGCTGTCGAAATGATCCGCTTCCTGTTGCGCAAGGTGCCCTCGGTGGTGTTCGTGCTGTTCACCAGCTCGGTCATCGCCTTCGCCCTCCCCCGGCTCGCCCCGGGGGACGTCGCCGTCAGCCTCGCCGGGCCGGACGCGACCGCCGCGAACATCACGGCCATCCGGCGGCAGCTGGGGCTGGACCGGTCCCCCGTGGTGCAGTACTGGGACTGGATCTCCGGGCTCTTCCACGGTGACCTGGGCCGGTCCTACCTGCTCGACCGCAGCGTCACGAGCCTCATCGGCGACCGGCTGGAGAGCACGGTCGAGCTGGCCGTGTTCGCCACCGTGCTCGCCGTGGCGCTCGGCACGCTGCTCGGGACCCTCGCGGGCTCGACCCGGCGCCGGTGGGCGCGGACCGTTCTCGACCTGGGCAACAGCGTCCTGGTCGCCATCCCGTCGTTCCTCACGGCGCTCGCCCTGATCCTCGTCTTCGGTGTGTACCACCGCTGGCTGCCGGTCAGCGGCGAGGTGAGCGTGGTGCACGACCCCGCGATCGGGATCCAGTACCTGGTGCTGCCCGCGGTCGCGCTCGCGCTGCCGCCCGCCGGCGGCGTGGCCCGGCTGCTCCAGACGGAGATGGCCCGGGTGCGGGGCGAGGACTACGTCGACCTGGCCCTCGCCAAAGGGGTCTCGTCGACTCGGATCACACTGCGCCACGTGCTGCGCAACAGCTTCGGCACCGCGGTCGTCGCGATCGGCCTGGAGATCGGCACCCTGCTCGCCGGCGCCGTGGTCATCGAATCCGTGTTCAACCGCAACGGCCTCGGACAGCTCGCCGTCTCCAGCGTGACCACCCGCGACTTCACCGTCCTGCAGGTGCTGATCCTCGGCGTGGTCTGCGTGGCCGTCGTCTGCCAGATCGTCACCGAGCTGGTCCTCGCGGCACTCGACCCCAAGATCAGGTTGGGAGACTGACCATGACAGACGTACCCCTGTCGCCGCCGGTGGCCGTGCGGCGGAGGCTGAACCCGACGCTGGCCCGCTATCTGTCGGCGTTCCGCACCCCGCGGGGCGTCATCGGGCTGTCGATCCTGGTGCTCCTGGCGCTCGCCGCGCTGCTCGCCCCCGTCCTCTTCCCGGGCGGCTTCGACCAGCAGGGGACGACCACCTTCGCCGGCCCCTCGGCCGGTCACCTCTTCGGCACGGACGAGTTCGGCCGCGACATCTTCGTCCGCAGCGTCTACGGGCTCCGCGTCGACCTCAGCCTGGTGCTGACCGCCGTGCCGCTGAGCATGGCGATCGGCACCCTGCTCGGGCTGTGCGGCGCGCTCTCGGAGTGGCTCGGCGCGGGGGTGCAGCGGCTGCTGGACGTGATCATCGGCTTCCCGGGGCTGATCCTCGGGGTCTGCCTGGTGGCGATCCTCGGCACGGGCTGGTTCGCGCTCTTCCTGACCATCCTGATCGGCGGTCTGCCCAGCGCCGGCCGCCTGGCCCGCGGCGCCTGGCTCGCCCAGCAGAACAAGGAGTACGTCCTGGCCGCCCGGGTGCTCGGCGTCTCGCGCCGCCGGCTGCTCGTACGGCACGTCCTGCCGAACGCGATGGACGCCATCGTCGTGAACGGCGCCGTGTGGATGGTCATCGGCGTCTACATCGAGGCGGGCCTGTCCATCGTCGGCCTCGGTGTCCAGCCGCCGACGCCGTCGCTCGGCGTGCTGCTCAACAACGGACTGCGGTTCGTGTCCCAGTCCTCCACCTACATCGTCGGCCCCGCCCTCCTGCTGCTCCTGCTGGCGGTGGGGGTCAGCCTGATGTCGGACGCCCTCAACGAGGCGGTGAATCGCCGATGACCCCGACGACCGATCCCCATGTGACAGAGCCGCAGGCTCCCGAGACCGCCGAGCGCGTCCCGCTGCTGCGCGTCGAGGGCCTGGGCACGGAGTTCAGGCTGAGAGGCGGTGCCGTCCGGGCCGTCGACGGCGTCAGCTTCGACATCCACGCCGGTGACGTCCTCGGCATCGTGGGCGAGTCCGGCTCGGGCAAGTCCGTCACCGCGCGCTCGATCATGCGGATGCTGCGCCCGCCCGGCGAGGTCGTCGCGGGCACCGTCCGCTTCGACGGCGAGGACCTGCTCACGCTGCCCGAGAGCGAGATGCGGCGCCGGCGCGGCAGCAGGGTCGCGATGGTCTTCCAGGACCCGCAGGCCGCCCTCAACCCGGCCATGAAGGTCGGCGACCAGATCGTCGAGGCGATGACGGTCCACGGCGTCGACAAGAGGACCGCGCGGGCCCGGGCGGTCGAACTCCTCGAACAGGTCGGCATCCCGGACGTGCGGACGAAGATCGACCACTATCCGCACCAGTTCTCCGGCGGTATGCGCCAGCGCGTCGTCATCGCGATCGCCCTGGCCAACGATCCGGCCCTGCTCATCGCCGACGAGCCCACGACCGCGCTCGACGTCACCATCCAGGCCCAGATCCTGCGGCTGCTCGCGCGGCTGCGCACCGAGCTCGGCATCGCCGTGGCGATCATCACCCACGACATGGGCGTGGTCGCCGAGCTCTGCACGGACGTCGTCGTCATGTACAGCGGGCGCACGGTCGAGAAGGGCACCGTCGAGCAGGTCTTCACCGACCCCCGGCACCCCTACACGGCGGCGCTGCTCGCGGCCATGCCGCGCGTCGACGACGACCGCAAGGGCGGTCCGCTGCCCGCGATCCCCGGCACCCCGCCCGACCCGGCCGCCCTCCCGCCGGGCTGCGCGTTCGGACCGCGCTGCCCGTTCGCCGAGGACGGGTGCACCGAGGCGGCGCCGGAACTGCTGGAGATCGGCGACTCGGGCCGGTCCGCGGCCTGCTTCGTGTCCCAGCGGGGAGTCGACGTCTCCGCCGTCCCCACCGAGGAGACGATGGCCCCGGCACCGCGTCCCGCCGTCTCCGCGACGGACGTGCCTGTGCTGGAGGTCCGCGACCTGCGGGTCGACGTCGGATCGCGCCGGCGCGGGCTGTTCCACCGTGAACCCCCGGTGTACGCCGTCGACTCGGTGAGCCTCGCCGTGCACGCCGGCCGCACCCTCGGGCTGGTGGGCGAGAGCGGCTGCGGCAAGTCCACGCTGTCGCGGAGCGTCGTCGGCATCAACCCGATCGCCGACGGCACGGTCCACGTCGACGGCACCGACGTGACCGCGATGCGCGAGGCCGACCTCGCCCGGGTCCGGTCCTCGGTGCAGTACGTCTTCCAGGACCCCTACGCCTCCCTGAACCCCCGGCGCACGATCCGGCAGTCCCTCACCGAGGCGCTCGGCCTGCGCGGCATCGGCGGCCGGGAACTCGAGTCCGAGGCACGCTCGTTGATGGAGCAGGTCGGGCTGCGCCCGGAACTCCTCGACCGCTATCCGCACGCGTTCTCGGGCGGCCAGCGCCAGCGCATCGGCATCGCCCGGGCCCTGGCCCGCCGCCCGCGCACCCTGGTCCTGGACGAACCGGTCTCCGCGCTGGACATGTCGGTCCAGGCCCAGATCATCAACCTCCTGCAGGAACTGCAGAGCGATCTCGGCCTGGGATACCTGTTCATCGCCCACGACCTGTCGGTCGTACGGCACCTCAGTGACACGGTCGCGGTGATGTACCTCGGCAGGATCGTCGAGTACGGCGATGTCGCGGACGTCTACGGCAACCCGCAGCATCCCTACACCGCCGCGCTGCTGTCGTCGTCGCCGGTGGTGGACGTCACGGCCCCCGAGCGGGAACAGATCGTCCTGCGGGGCGACCTGCCGAGCCCCGCGAACCCGCCCTCCGGCTGCCGCTTCCGCACCCGCTGCCCGATCGGTCCGCTGGCCCACCCGGAGCGCACCATCTGCGCGGAGACCGATCCGGGGCTCACCCTGACCCCGGCCGGGCAGCGAGCCGCCTGCCACTTCGCCGGCGAACTGGCCACGGTACGGCCGACGATCGGACCGTGAGGGCCGACGCGATCATGCGGTGGGCGATGTCGACGCCGTAGCGCTCGCCTCAAGGCACGAGGCGAGCGCCGGGTGTGAGTGGCGGGTGGGGCTTCTACTTGTCGTAGGTGGCAGTCGGCATGGCGGTGTCCTCTCCCCTTGGACGGACACGTGGTTCTCTCAGGCGGACAGTGACCGGGCAGCGGCTCGTTGTCGTAGTCGAAGTCGATCAGCAACGCCTTGTGGAAGCCGGTCTCCACGAAGCAGTTGGCAGACCCGCCGCGTCCCCGATGGTGAACTCGGTGACCAGCTCGTACAGCTCGTGCCGCTGCTCGATGCCCTTGCCGCGATCGCCGGATCGTCTCCACCCTCCAAGCGCTGCCCACCGATGATCGTGGGCAGGACGATGTTCCTGGCGTTTCTACCCGGAAGCCTCTGATCGCGGCAGCGATCCTCCTCGATCTGCAGAAATACACCTTCTATTCAGAGCAGCCCCTTTGAACAGGCCTTTTATGTCAAGCCTTCCGCGAGGCGGAAGCAGTATTGCGCCCCCGTGACGTCCTTCCCGACGATGTCGCCACCACCCAACGACGGGAGCCGCAGCCATGCCGCACATGACCGCCTTCGCCAGGAACCAGTGGTACGTCGCCGCCTACAGCCACGAGGTGGGCCGCGAGGAGCTGCTCGGTCGGACGATTCTCGGTGAGCCGCTCGTCTTCTACCGGACGGAGGAGGACGGGACGCCCGTCGCGCTCGCGGACCGCTGTGTGCACCGCCGCTTCCCGCTGCACGAGAAGCCGAGCCGGCTGGACGGCGACCGGCTGGTGTGCGGGTACCACGGGTTCACCTACGACACGACGGGTACCTGCGTGTACGTGCCCGGTCAGAAGCGCATACCGCGCACCGCCCGCGTCGCCTCGTACCCCGTCGCCGAGGTGGACTCCCTGGTGTGGGTGTGGATCGGTGACCCGGCGCTCGCGGACGCGGACACCATTCCGCGCGCCCGGCACCTCGACTCCCCCGGCTGGACGACCGTCCGCGGCATGGAGCCCATCGACGCCGACTACGGCCTGCTCGTCGACAACCTCCTCGACCTTTCCCACGAGACGTATCTGCACGGCGGTTACATCGGCACCCCCGAGGTCGCCGAGACGCCGATCACCACCGAGGTCGACGAGGGCGCGGGCATCGTACGGGTCAGCCGGCACATGGACGACGCCGAGTGCCCGCCGTTCTACGCCAAGTCGACCGGCATCGAGGGCCGGATCACCCGCTGGCAGGACATCGAGTACCACGCCCCGTGCCTGTATCTGCTGCACAGCCGGATCGCGCCGGTGGGCGTGCTGCCGGAGGCCGACGGGAGCGACCCGAACGCCTTCCACACCGAGATCACGTACGCGATCACGCCGTCCGCCGACGGCAAGGTGTACGACTTCTGGGCCGTCTCGCGCGACTGGGCGACCGAGGACGACGAGGTCACCGAGTTCCTGCGGGGCAACAACCACACCGTCGTGATGCAGGACGTGGACGCGCTCAACCTCCTTCAGCGCACGCTCGGTTCGGAGCGCGCGGGCTACCAGGAGCTGAGCATCAACATCGACACCGGCGGCCTGGCCGCCCGCCGTATCCTCGCCCGCCTCGTCGAGGAGGGCGACAAGCCCGTGGAGAAGGTCCTGTGAGCAACAGCCCCACCGGGGAGATCTACCGGATCGACTGGCTGCCGGGCACGGACATCCTGCACGGCACCTGCCACTGCGGCGCCGAGCACGCCGCTCAGGACCCGATCGAGATGTGGGAGTGGATGCTCGGCCACCCCGAAGGACACCGGCCGCCAGGACACCGGCCGCCAGGACACCAGCCGGCAGGACACCAGCCGCCGGGCCACGAACCGCGAGGTGGCGATTCATGAGTGACGTGTACGAAGCCGAACTCGTCGTCGAGCGCAGGGAGTTCGCGGCCGACGGCGTGCTCGCCCTCACCCTGCGCCACCCGCTGGGCGAGGAGCTGCCGGCCTGGGAGCCGGGCGCCCACGTCGACGTGGCGCTCGGGCCGGAGCTGGAGCGCCAGTACTCGCTGTGCGGCGACCCCGCCGACCGTTCGGCGTGGCGGATCGCCGTACTGCGGGAGCCGGACGGGCGCGGCGGATCCGCCCATGTGCACGAGCAGTTGGGGCAGGGCGACAAGGTGCGGGTGCGCGGCCCGCGCAACCACTTCCGCCTGGAGCCCGCGCCGCGCTACCGCTTCATCGCGGGCGGCATCGGCATCACGCCGATCCTGCCGATGCTGGCCGCGGCGGAGGCGGCGGGCGCCGAGTGGACGCTGCTGTACGGCGGTCGCACGCGCGAATCCATCGCGTTCACCGAGGAGTTGGGGCGGTACGGCGACCGGGTGACCGTCGCCCCGCAGGACGAGACGGGTCTGCTGGACCTCGCCTCCGTGCTGGACGGCCTGCCCGAGGGGACGCTCGTCTACTGCTGCGGCCCCGGGCCCCTGCTGGACGCGGTCGAGGCGCGCTGCCCGGCCGACCGGCTGCGCGTCGAGCGGTTCGCGCCGAAGGCCCAACAAGCGGGCGAGAACGGCGAGTTCGAGGTCGAGCTGGCACAGAGCGGCCGTACCGTCACGGTCGCGCCGGACGTCTCCGTGCTGGACGCGGTGCGCGCCGCCGGTGTCGAGGTGCTGTTCTCCTGCACCGAGGGCACCTGCGGCACCTGCGAGACCGATGTCCTCGAAGGGACGCCGGAGCACCGGGACTCGGTGCTCACGGACGCGGAGCGGGAGAGCGGGGAGACGATGATGATCTGTGTGTCCCGCTGTCGTGGGAAGCGGCTCGTGCTGGACCTGTGATCCTCAGGTCGGCGTCGATCCGGGCGACGGTCGCCAGCAGCGGCGGCAGCAGGTCCCGCCGTATCGACCCGACGGTGTTGCGGCCGGCCGGCACGGCGATGTTCACAGCCGCGACCACCTCGCCGCTCCGGTCCCGCACCGGGGCGGCGATCGACCGGAGCCCCTCCTCCAGCTCCTGGTCGACGAGCGCGTACCCCTGATCGCGTATTCGCCGTAGTTCGGCGCGGAGTTCGCGCGCCGACACGACGGTGAACTCGGTCAGGGGGCGCAGCCGTGTCCGGGCGAGCCGGGTGTCGATCTCCTCGTCCGGCAGATGGGCGAGGACCACGCGGCCGACCGAGGTGACGTACGCGGGGAAGCGGGTGCCCACCGTGATGGCCGCGGACATGATGCGGCGGGTCGGGACCCGGGCGACGTACACGATGTCGTCGCCGTCGAGGACGCACAGCGAGGACGACTCCTTGACCTCCGCGACGAGCCGCTCCAGATGCGGTTCGGCGATCTGCGGCAGGGTGAAGCTGGAGAGGTAGGAGTAGCCGAGCTCCAACACCCTTGGGGTGAGCCGGAACTGGCGTCCCTCCTGGTGGACGTAGCCCAGGTCGGCCAGGGTGAGCAGCAGGCGGCGGGCGGCGGCGCGGGTCAGGTCGCAGCTGTCGGCGACCTCGCTCAGGGTGCGGGCGGGGTGCTCGGCGTCGAAGGAGCGGATGACGGCGAGACCGCGCTCGAAGGACCTCACGAAGTGTGGCGGACGGGCTCCGGCTGGCATCGCGCCCCCAAAAGTGTCAACAATGTTGTCGGCGAACCCATTGACCGGACTCGATTACGGCTTCTACCTTCCGGCTGAGCAAGTCCGCGCACTACTGTGCGCCTTGCGCACAACCTGTCGGAACACCGCTGCACCGTTCTCTGCACAGGAGGAGCCATGCGCCGTCTGATCGCCGGTCTCACCACCGGCGCCTTCCTGCTCGTCGCGACGGCCTGTGGCTCGTCGGGCGGCGACTCGTCCAGCGGGAGCACGTCGTCCGGGGGCATCACCACGGTCAAGGTGGGCCTGATCCCCATCGTCGACGTGGCGCCGCTCTATCTCGGTGAGAAGAAGGGCTTCTTCGAGAAGCAGGGCCTGAAACTGTCGCCGACGCTCGCCTCGGGCGGAGCCGCCATCGTGCCCGCGGTGGCCTCGGGCCAGTACCAGTTCGGGTTCTCCAACGTGTTCTCCCTGATGGTCGCCCAGACCAACGGCGTGTCCCTGAAGGCGATATCGAACGGCGCCGCGTCAACCGGCGTACAGGGCAAGGACTTCGGGGCCACCGTGGTGAAGAAGGACAGCCCGATCAAGACGATGAAGGACCTCGAGGGCAAGAAGGTCGCAGTCAACACCCTCAAGAACATCAATGAGTTGGCGGTCCGGGAGTCGGTGACGAAGGCGGGCGGCGACCCGGACAAGGTCAAGTTCGTCGAGCTCCCCTTCGACCAGATGCCCGCGGCGCTCGACAAGGGGCAGGTCGACGCGGCCATGGCCGTGGAGCCGGCGCTCACCACCATGAAGGACCAGGGCGCCCAGGAGATCGCGTCCCCGCTCGTCGACATGGCCTCGAAGCTGACCGTCGCGATGTACTTCACGTCGACGGCCTACGCGCAGAAGAACCCCGAGATCGTGAAGAAGTTCCAGAAGGCGACCGCCGAGTCCCTCGCCTACGCGGACGCCCACCCCGACGAGGTCCGCAAGATCGTCACCACGTACACCCAGGTCCCGGCATCGGTGCTGGCCAAGGTCACCCTGCCCAAGTGGCCGGCCGAGGCGAACCGCGCCTCGATCGAGACGCAGGCGAAGCTGGGCGAGCAGTTCGGCTTCTTCAAGAAGTCGCCCGATCTGGACGCGCTGCTGCCGTGAGGGGTACGAACGCCGCGCTCGGCGCGGCCGGGCTCGCGGCCTTCCTCGCCCTGGGCGAGGCGGTGCCGCGGCTCGGCCTCGTCAAGGAGGCCTACTTCCCGCCGACCAGCCGTATCGCCTCCGCACTCGGTGACGAACTCTCCGACGGCGGCTTCTGGTCGGCGCTCGGCGACACCCTGACCGGCTGGGCGATCGGCCTCACGATCGCGGTCGGCGCGGGTGTCGTCGTGGGCGTGCTGGTCTCGATCGTGCCGTATCTGCGCGAGGCGACGGCCTCGACGATCGAGTTCCTCCGCCCGATTCCCTCGGTCGCCCTGATCCCCCTCGCGGTCCTGCTGTACGGCACCGAGCTCAAGTCGGTGCTCCTGCTCGTCGTGTACGCGTCCTTCTGGCAGGTGCTCATCCAGACCCTGTACGGCGTCCAGGACGTGGACCCGGTCGCCGAGGAGACGGCGCGGTCGTACGGTCTCGGCACCTGGGCGCGCGTGCGCCATGTGCTGTGGCCGACCGCGCTGCCGTACGTCATGACGGGTGTCCGGCTCGCCGCGGCGGTCGCGCTGATCCTCGCCATCACCGCCGAACTCGTCATCGGCGCACCGGGGTTGGGGCGGGAGATCGCGGTCGCGCAGACCTCGCAGGCGGTGCCGGAGATGTACGCGCTGATCGTGGTCGCCGGTCTCCTCGGTCTGCTCATCAACGTCGGCGCGCGGGCGGTGGAGCGCCGGGCGCTGGCCTGGCACCAGTCAGTGCGCGGAGAGGTGGCGGTGTGATGCGGATACTGCTGCGGCTGTTCTTCGTGGTGGCGCTGCCCGTGCTGCTGGTCGCGGTGTGGTGGGCCGCGTCCTCCGGCAGCACGAACCCGTTCTGGCCGCCGCTGCGGACGATCCTCACGACCTTCCCGGACGTCTGGACCGCCGACCGGCTGCGCACCGACGTCCTGCCCAGCGTCCTGCGCCTCGCGGCCGGCTACGCTCTGGCGGCCGTCGTCGGTGTCGCGCTCGGCACGGTCATCGGCTCCTACCGGCGGGTGCGGGCGGTGTGCGAACCGGTCCTGGAGTTCCTGCGGGCGATCCCGCCGCCCGTGCTCATCCCGGTGATCACGCTGTTCGCGGGCATCGGCGACACGATGAAGATCGTGGTGATCGCGAGCGGCTGCGTCTGGCCGATCCTGCTCAACACGGTCGAGGGGGTGCGCGCGGTCGACTCGGTGATGCTGGAGACAGCCCGCTCGTACGGCATCACGGGCGTGGCGCGCCTGCGCGACCTGGTCCTGCGCTCGGCGAGCCCGCAGATCTTCGCGGGGCTGCGCCAGGCGCTGTCCATCGGCATCATCCTCATGGTCATCAGCGAGATGGTCGCGGCCAGCAACGGCATCGGCTTCACCGTCGTCCAGTTCCAGCGCAGCTTCGCCATCCCGGACATGTGGACCGGGATCCTGGTCCTCGGCCTGCTCGGCTTCCTTCTCTCCGTCGTCTTCCAGCTGGTCGAGCGGCGGGTGCTCGGCTGGTACCACGGTCTGCGCGCGTCCACCCGGCGGTCGCAGTGAAGCTCGCGAAAGGGCAATCCATGCTCGACGTACGCGGCCTCAAGAAGGTCTACGAAGGGTCCGGCCGCCGCGTCGAAGCGGTGCGCGACCTCACCTTCACCGTGGAGGCGGGCGAACTCGTCTGCCTGGTCGGCCCGTCGGGCTGCGGCAAGACGACTCTGCTGAAGTGTGTGGGCGGCCTGCTCACGCCGACGGCCGGCCGGGTGACGCTCGCGGACAAACCGGTGAGCGGGCCGCCGCCCGGAATGGCCTTCGTCTTCCAGGAGTACGGCCGCAGCCTGTTCCCCTGGATGCGGGTCGCCGAGAACATCGAACTCCCCCTGAAACAGAAGGACTTGACCAGGTCCCGGCGCAGGGAGCTGGTGGCCGACGCGCTGGAGTCGGTCGGCCTCACGGACGCCGCCGGCGCCTACCCCTGGCAGCTGTCCGGCGGTATGCAGCAGCGCGTCGCCATCGCCCGTGCCCTCGCCTACGAGCCCGACGTCCTGCTGATGGACGAGCCGTTCGCGGCGGTGGACGCCCAGACCCGCGCCGATCTGGAGGATCTCGTACGGCGGTTGTGGCGGGAGCGCGGGATGACGATCCTGTTCGTCACCCATGACATCGACGAGGCCGTGTACCTGGGTGAGCGCGTGGTCGTCCTCTCCGCCTCCCCCACCGTCGTACAGGAACAGCTGAAGGTCGATCTCCCCGACGAGCGCGACCAGTTGCACACGCGGGTCGCCCCGCGCTTCGCCGAGCTGCGGACCCATGTGTACGAGCAGATCCAGGCGGCGAAGCGCGGGGAGCCTCAGGACGCGGTCACGAAGTCAGATACGCCTCCACCTCACTGAACTGCCCTGCGGGCCACCCGGTGTTGGCGCTGACGGACAGCCGCAGATAGCGCAGGTTCGCGCTGCTCGGCAGCGAGACGGTGGCCGTGTTGCCGGTCGCCGGGTCGAAGCGGTAGCCGGAAGATCCCACCACCGTCGAGTAGTTGGAGCCGTCGGCACTGCCCAGCACGGTGATGGTCTGCGTACGGGCGCCCCAGGCCGAGGACGGCGGCAGCTTCAGCACCAGACGGCGCACCGCGTAGGACGAGCCCAGGTCGACGGTCCAGGACTGTGGGAAGGCGTTGTTGGCCGACTCCCAGTAGCTGTTCGCGTCGCCGTCGACCGCCTTGCCGGGCGTGTAGACGTCCTGTGAGCCGGTCGCCGTCGCCGGGCGGCCCTTGGCGAGGTTGCGGTTCGGGTCCGGGTCGGGGTTGCCCTGGCCGGGCTGCGGCCAGGTCGAGCAGTCCGACCAGGTGCTGCTCCAGCCGGAGTTGCCGCCGCCGTCGGTGAGCGTGAAGGTGCCGGAGCTCGCCGGGTAGGGGCAGTTGTAGATGCCGACCGCGCCCACCGAACTCGCGGTCACGTTGCGGAAGGTCGCCGCGCCCTGCGCCTCCGCCTGGACGACGACCGTCCCGGTGTTCCGCACGGTCGCGCCGTCCACGGTGACATTGCGGACGGGGTATCCCTGCCCGCCGCCCGACACGAACTCGAAGGCGCTGTACGGGCTGTCGGTGATCGTCGTGTTGGTGATGTTCACGGTGGCGTTGATGGCGCTGTCGTAGGAGTCGACGCGCAACGCGCCCATCGGATGGTTCCAGTTGGGGTTCATCGCCCCCGCACGCAGGAGCGTGTTGCCGTCGACCGTGATCGTGCCGGACAGCGGCGAGAAGGGGTCGAGGAACTTCTGGTTGGAGATCGCGATGCCGCTGCCGAGGGCGTTGGTGTCGGAGACCAGGTTGTTCTTCACCGCGATGTCGGTGCCGCCGTAGATCGCGATGCCGTTGGCGAGGTTGGGCTGCGAGATGGTGTTGTTCTCGAAGCTGCTGTTGGTGTCCGGCGAGTACAGCGACCACATGGCGAGGGAGTCGTCGCCCTGGTTGCGCAGGAAGTTGTTCCTGACGCGGACCCCGCGGGCGTTGCCGTTGAGGTTGAGGCCGTCGGCGGTGGTGTCGAGGACGCGGTTGTTCTCGACGACCAGGTTGTCGTTGTTGCCCATCAACCAGAGGCCGACCTTGAGGTGCTGCAACCACATCCCGGAGACCGAACTGTTCGGTCCCAGCGAGCCGTTGACGAAGTTGTCCGGATTGGAGTCGACGCGTTCGGTGACCTCGCCGAGCACCGCGAAGTCCTTGATGTGCACGCCTCCGGAGGAGCTGGACTGGTCGATGAAGCGGGAGGTGTGCACGACGGAGTACCAACTGCCCGCGCCCTGGAGCGTCACGTTCTGGACCCCGCTCAGCGAGGACGTGAGCCTGTAGTCGCCCGGCGGGATCCACACCACTCCGCCCTGGGCGGCGGCGATCGCGTCCCGGAAGGCCTGCGTGGAGTCGCCGTTCCCGCTGGGGTCGGCACCCTTGGAGGTGACCGAGACCGAGCCCGCGGGCTGTGCGGCCGCGGCGTCGACCTGCTCGAAGTCGGCGACGTCCACGGTGACCTGGGTGCCGGTCGACTGGAAGGCGACCTTGTCGCCGGCCTGGAGGTTCTGCCCGAGCAGCAGCCGGGAGTTGTCGAAGAAGTGGTGCTGCTTGGCGCCCGGTATCCAACTGGTGTCGATGTACGAGTACTTGGAGGTCACCGGCAGCGTCTTGCTGATCCTGGTGCCGTTGACGTACACGTCGAGCGAGCCCGACTGGCCGTCCGGGACGCTGTAGGCGAGGTTCACGGCGTTGGCCGCGCGCGGCACGGTGAACTCCACGCGCTGCCCCGAGGTGAGCCGCACGGCCTGGCGTCCGGAGGCCTCGGAGGCGAGGGTGCCCTGGGTGTGGTCGGGGCCGATCTTCGTGCCGGTGGAGGTGGCGGACTCGGCCTCGACGGAGGTGAAGGGCAGGGTGGCGCCGGAGGCCGCGTGGGCGGCGGGCACGGCGGCGGTGAGCAGGCCGGCGGAGAGGGCGACCACGGCACCGGTTGCTGGCATGCGCCTGACAGATCTGGACCTGTGCATGTGCTGATCCCTTCGGGGTGGGGGTGCGGGGATAGCGGTGCGGTCGGCTGCGGCTCAGGCGCGCAGCCAGACCGCGGTGTCCTTCGGCAGCCGGCCGTCGGGGGTCAACGGGCCGCTGGTGAGAAGGAGTTGGGAGTGGGCGGGCAGGTCGGCGGGGGTGTCGGCGAGGTTCACCACGCACAGGGCCCCTTCGGCACGGGCGAAGGCGAGGACACCGTCGGGTGCGGGCAGCCACGTGAGCGGGTCGTCGCCGAAGACGGGCCGCAGACCGATCGCCGCGCGGTACAGGGCGAGCATCGAGGAGGGGTCCGCGGCCTGGCGGTCGGCGGCGTACGCCGCCCAGTCGGCGGGCTGTGGCAGCCAGGGCTCCTGCTGCTTCGAGCCGAAACCGGCATACGGTTCCCCGGCGGCCCACGGCAGCGGCACCCGGCATCCGTCGCGCCCCGGGTCGGTGCCGCCGGAGCGGAAGTACATCGGGTCCTCGATGCGGTCGCGCGGGATGTCGGCCTCGGGCAGGCCCAGTTCCTCGCCCTGGTAGACGTAGACGGCACCGGGCAGCGCGAGCGAGAGCAGGGCGGCGGCGCGGGCGCGTCGGGTGCCGAGGGCGAGGTCGGTGGGGGTGCCGAAGGCCTTTGCGGCGAAGTCGAAACCGGTGTCGGTGCGGCCGTAGCGGGTGACCGTGCGGGTGACGTCGTGGTTGCAGAGCACCCAGGTGGCGGGGGCGCCCACGGGGGCGTGCTCGGCGAGCGTGGTGTCGATCGACGTACGGAGCCTGTCCGCCTCCCAAGGGCAGGACAGGAAGGAGAAGTTGAAGGCGGTGTGCAGTTCGTCGGGGCGGAGGTAGCGGGCGAAGCGCTCGGCGTCCGGGAGCCACACCTCGCCGACGAAGACGCCGTCGTACTCGTCGGCCACCGCGCGCCAGGAGCGGTACACGTCGTGGAGTTCGTCGCGGTCGACGAAGGGGTGCGGGTCGGGTGCGTCGGCGAGGTCGGGCAGGTCCGGGTCCTTGGCGAGGAGGGCGGCCGAGTCGATGCGGACGCCGGCGACGCCCCGCTCGAACCAGAAGCGCAGGATGTCCTCGTGCTCCTGACGGACCGCCGGATGCGCCCAGTTGAGGTCGGGCTGTTCGGGCGTGAACAGGTGCAGGTACCAGTCGCCGTCGGGCAGCCGTGTCCACACCGGCTCGGTGGAGCCGAGGAACTGGGACGGCCAGTCGTTGGGCGGGAGTCGACCGTCCTCGCCGCGGCCGGGCCGGAAGTGGAACAGCTCGCGCTCGGGGCTGCCGGGTCCTGCGGCCAACGCGGCCCGGAACCAGGGATGCTGGTCGGACACGTGGTTGGGCACGATGTCGACGATGGTGCGGATGCCGAGTTCGCGGGCCTCGGCGATCAGCTTCTCGGCCTCGGCGAGCGTGCCGAAGGCCGGGTCGATCGCACGGTAGTCGGCGACGTCGTAACCGCCGTCCTTCATCGGTGACAGGTACCAGGGGCTGAACCACAGGGCGTCGACGCCGAGTTCGGCGAGATACGGGAGCTTCGCGCGGACGCCCGCGAGGTCGCCGGTGCCGTCCCCGTCGCCGTCGGCGAAGCTGCGGACGTACACCTGGTAGATGACGGCGGAGCGCCACCACTCCTTCTGGGCAGGGCGGGGCTGTCCCACGGTGCTTGCCTTTCTGTCGGAGGGAGGGCGTCAGCCCTTGGTGCTGCCCGCGCTGATCCCGGCGATGATGTGCCGCTGGAAGACGAGGAACAGCGCGACCATCGGGATGCTGGCGATGACCATCGCCGCGATGAGCACGGTGAGTTGGATGTTCTGCGAGAGCTGGACGAGGGCCACGCTGATGGGCTGCTTGTCGGTGTCGGAGAAGACCATCAGCGGCCAGAGGAAGTCCTGCCAGACGGCGACGAGGGCGAAGATCGAGACCACACCGAGGACCGGACGGGACATCGGCAGCACGACCGACCAGAGCGTGCGCAGCTTTCCGGCGCCGTCCATCTCGGCGGCCTCCAGCACATCGCGCGGGAGCTGGTCGAAGAACCGCTTGAGGAGATAGAGGTTGAAGGCGTTGGCGGCGGCCGGGAGCCAGATGGCCAGCGGGTCGTTGAGGAGGCCCAGGTCCGCCACGGTCAGGTACTTCGGTACGACGAGCGCCTGGGCCGGGACCATCAGGGTGGCGAGGATGCCGCCGAGGATCACCTTGCCGAAGACCGGCCGGAGCCGGGAGAGGGCGTAGGCGGCGGCCGTGCACAGGACCAGCTGGAACGCCCAGGCGCCGGCCGCCTGCACGACCGTGTTCCACAGGTGCTGCGGCAGTTGCATCAGATCCCAGGCATCGGTGTAGCCGCCGAGGTGCCAGTGCTCGGGCACGAGCGTGGGCGGGGTCCGTGTCACCTCGTCCGGGGACTTCATCGCGCCGGTCACCATCCAGTAGACCGGGAAGAGGAAGGCGAGGGCGAAGAGCAGGACGACGGTGGTGAAGACGGTCCAGTAGAGGGCCTTGCCGCGCGGGCGCGCCAGGGCCGCCGGGGAGATCAGGGTGCGGGTGCTCACAGGTCCCCCTCTCCGGAGCGGGTGAGCCGCAGGTACACGGCGGAGAAGGCGCCGAGCAGCACGAGGAGCATGACGCTGAGCGCGCAGGCGCCGCCGAAGTCGTTGTAGAGGAAGGCGTACTTGTAGATCAGGTAGAGGACGGTGACCGTGGCGTTCTCCGGGCCGCCGCCGGTGATGACGAACGGCTCGGTGAAGACCTGCATCGTGGCGATGATCTGAAGGAGCATCAGCATGAGGATGACGAAGCGGGTCTGAGGGATCGTCACATGGCGGATGCGTTGGAGGAGGTTCGCGCCGTCCAGTTCGGCGGCCTCGTACAGCTCGCCGGGGATGGACTGGAGGGCGGCCAGGTAGATCAGGACGGTTCCGCCCATGTTGGCCCAAGTGGCCACGATGACAAGGGAGACGAGGGCGGTGTCGGCGCCGTTGGACCAGTTCGAGGTGGGCAGGTGGAGGAAGCGGAGGGTTTCGTTGGCGAGGCCGGCTCCCGGGTCGTAGAACCACTTCCACAGCAGGGCGCTGACCACCGGCGGGATCATCACCGGGAGGTAGACCACAACCCTGAAGAAGGCCTTGGCGTGCCGGAGTTCGTTGAGGACGAGGGCCATCACGAAGGGGATCGCGAAGCCGATCAGCAGGGCGAGCAGGGTGAAGGTGAGGGTGTTGCGCCAGGCGGCCGCGAACTCCGGGTCGTGCCAGACGCGGGTGAAGTTCGCGGTGCCGACCCACTCCGGTGGTGAGCCGGGCGTGTACTTCTGGAAGGCGATCACGACCGCGCGGATCGCCGGGTACCAGGAGAACAGGGCGAAGCAGGCGAGGCCGCCGAGGAGGAAGGCGTAGGCGCGGGCCTGGTCGGCGAGGCGGCGCCGCCTCCGGTCCCCTGCCGGGGGCGGCGCCGGGACCGGATGGGCGGCGGCCGTCTCGACCGGCCGCCGCTCGGCCGTCTTCGTCATGCTCAACCTCGCGCCAGGATGCTGTCGATCTTGCCGGAGGCTTCCTTGAGCAACTGGTCGATGTCCGCGTCCTTCTTGGTGAGGACGGCGGAGACCGTGCCGTCGAGGACGGAGTAGATCTGCTGGGCGTTCGGCGGCTCGATCTTCAGCTGGAGGCTGTGGTTGCCGTCGAGGAAGGCCTGGTAGTTCTCCACCGGGACATTGGCGTTGGCCTTCTTGACCTGCTGGTCCTTGGCGTCGGCGGCGCCGGTGAACAGGCGCGGCTCGGGCAGTCCGACCGGGGCGTCGGCCTTCTTGGCGCGGGCGTAGTCGCCGATGAAGCCCGTGCCCGGGGTGAGGAACATGTGGTCGAGCCACTTCAGGCCGGCGCGGATCTGGGCGGGCGTGTCGTGCTTGTTGAACATGTAGCCGTCGCCGCCGATGAGCGTCCCCTTGCCGCCGGGCATGGGCGCGAGGGCGAGGTCCTTGTAGTTGCCGCCCTTCTCCTTGACCAGGATCGGGATGTTGTCCGGCGCGGACAGATACATGCCGAGCTTGCCCGAACCCATCATCTGCTGCACGTCGTTGATGACCAGGAGCTGCTTGCTGCCCATCGAGTCGTCGGTCCAGCGCATGTCGTGCAGGTTCTGCAGGACGGCGCGGCCCTCGGCGGTGTCGACGGTGGCCTTCCTGCCGTCGGCGCTCACGACGTCGCCGCCCTGTGAGTACAGCTCGGCGGTGAAGTGCCAACCCCCTTGGTTCTGGGCGCTGTAGTCGGCGTAACCGACCGTGCCGCCGCCGAGCGCGGCGATCTTCTTGGCGTCGGCGCGGACCTCTTCCCAGGTCGTCGGCGGCTGGTCGGGGTCGAGGCCGGCCTTCTCGAAGAGCTTGCGGTTGTAGATCAGGCCCATCGAGTAGCCGGTGCGCGGGATGCCGTAGATCTTCCCGTCGACGGTGTAGATGTCGCGCAGCTGCTTCTGGATGGTGCCGTAGCTCTTCAACTCCTTGATGTACGGGGTGAGATCGGCCGCCTGTTTGATGTCGACGACATGCCTGGCGTCGGTGAAGTACGTGTAGAAGACGTCCTCCATCTGCCCGCCGGCGAGCTTGGCGTCGAAGGTCTTCGGGTCCTGGCAGGGGAACGCGTCGTGCGCGACGACGTCGATGTCCGGGTTCTGCTTCTCGAAGGCGGCGACGTCCTGCTCGAAGAAGCCGCGGTCGACCTTGGCGCTCTTGGGCGGCTCGCAGTTGACGGTGATGCGCGTCTTGCCGCTCGCCGTGCCGTCGTCGCCCGACCCGCAGGCGGACGCCGCGAGGGCGAGGGAACAGACGCTGAGCGCGACGAACGTACGGCGGAACCCGGTGCTTCTCATCGGTGGACCCCTCGTGGCAGGAGCGGTGGGCGGGGCACACTCAAGCACCGCCGACATCCGTCCGCAAGATGTCGCGCGAAATTTGAAATTATTGGACAGCCGAGCGGATCTCAGTCGCGCGGCGCTTGCGCGGTCGACCCCCGGACCACCAGCTCGGGCTCGAAGAGCAGCTCGTCGGGGGCTACGGAAGCACCGTTGACCTGCGCGTTCAGCAGCTCCACGGCCGCTCTGCCCATGGCCTCGATGGGCTGGCGGACGGTGGTCAGCGGGGGTTCCGTGCAGTTCATGAAGGCGGAGTCGTCGTAGCCGACCACCGACACCTCGCCGGGGACGGCCAGCCCCTTGCGGCGGGCCGCCCTGATCGCGCCCAGCGCCAGCGGGTCGCTGGCGCAGATGATCCCGGTGACGCCCCGGTCGATGAGCCGGGTCGCCGCCGCGTGCCCGCCCTCGATCGAGAACATCGCGCGGACGACGTGCTCGTCCGGCAGCTCGCCCATCGTCCGCGCGGCCGCCAGCTTGCGGGCCGACGGCATGTGGTCGGCGGGCCCGAGCACCAGCCCGATCCGCTCGTGCCCGAGGGAGGCGAGGTGCCGCCAGGCCTGCTCGACCGCCACCGCGTCGTCGCAGGAGACGCCGGGAAAGCCCAGGTCGTCGATGGACGCGTTGACCAGCACGACCGGGATGTTGCGCTCGGCGAGCCGCCGGTAGTGGTCGTGCGGGGCATCGGCCTGGGCGTACAGTCCGCCGGCGAAGACCACGCCGGACACCTGCTGTTGCAGCAGCAGGTCCACGTAGTCGGCCTCGGAGACGCCGCCCTTGGTCTGGGTGCACAGCACCGGCGTCAGCCCGAGCTGGGCGAGCGCCCCGCCGATCACCTCGGCGAACGCCGGGAAGATCGGGTTCTGCAGTTCAGGGAGCACGAGTCCGACGAGCCGCGCGCGCTCACCGCGCAGCTGCGTCGGCCGCTCGTAGCCGAGCACGTCCAGCGCGCTCAGCACCGACTGCCGGGTGGCCTCGGAGACGCCGGGCTTGCCGTTGAGCACCCGGCTGACCGTGGCCTCGCTGACCCCGACCTTCTTCGCCACTTCAGCAAGTCGTCGCGTCATGAACGCAAGAATAGCGCAAGAAACGCAAGCAGTTTGCGTAACGATGTCACCGGATCTCAGCCGGGCCCGTCAGCCGTCCTCGCCGCGAGCCGACCACAGCCCGCGGACGTGCCCGAGGTGCCGGGTCATCACTTCCCGCGTCTTCTCGGCGTCGCGGGCCAGCAGTGCGTCGAGGAGTTCGAGGTGCTCCCGGGCGGAGGCCTCCAGCCGGCCCGCCTCGACCAGTGCGGTGAGCCCGAACAAGCGGGAGCGGCGGCGCAAGTCCCGTACGACCTCGACGAGATGCTCGTTGCCGGCCAGCGCCAGCAGACCCAGGTGGAAGTTCAGGTCGGCCTCGACGTAGGCGATGAGGTCGCCCTTCCCGGCCGCGGTGACGCACTCCATCGCGGTCGCACGGAGCGCTTCCAGGTCGACGGGGTCCGCGGTGGCCGCGAGGCCGACGGTGGTGGGGATCTCGATCAGGGAGCGGATGTGGGTGTACTCGTCGAGCTGCTGCTCGGAGACGGCGGTGACCCGGAAGCCCTTGTTGGGGACGATCTCGACCATGCCCTCCTTCACCAGCTCCAGCATCGCCTCGCGGACCGGGGTCGCGGAGACGCCGAGGCGGGGGGCGAGCGCGGGGGCCGAGTAGACCTGGCCGGGGCGCAGTTCGCCGGAGATCAGCGCAGCCCGCAGCACGTTCACGACCCGTTCCCGGTAGTTCGGGCTCCTGCCACCGAGGTCGGGCACGGCGGGGCGTTTCTGCGGGGTCATGGTGATCGTCCTCCTTGGGTCACCGGACATTATCGGGTCGTCTAGAGGACGAACCCGGCGGGGAAGGGGTCCTCCGGGTCCAGTAGGTACTGGGCGGTTCCGGTGATCCAGGCGCGGCCGGTGAAGCTGGGCAGGACGGCCGGGCGGCCGGCGACCTCGGTCGCGCCGAGGAGGCGGCCGGTGAACTGGGTGCCGATGAAGGACTCGTTGACGAACTCGGTGTGCAGCGGGAGTTCGCCGCGTGCATGCAGCTGCGCCATGCGGGCGCTGGTGCCGGTGCCGCAGGGCGAGCGGTCGAACCAGCCGGGGTGGATCGCCATGGCGTGACGCGAGTGGCGGGCGGTGGAGCCGGGGGCGATCAGGTGGACGTGATGGCAGCCGCGGATCGACGGGTCCTCGGGGTGGACGGGCTCGTCCTCGGCGTTGATGGCGTCCATGAGGGCGAGGGCGGCGGTGAGGATGTCGTCCTTGCGGGAGCGGTCGAAGGGGAGGGAGAGGCGGTCGATGGGGAGGATGGCGTAGAAGTTCCCGCCGTATGCCATGTCATATATTACTGACGACCCGTCAGCCAACGTCACCTTCCGGTCGAGCCCCACCGAGTACGACGGCACGTTCCGCAGCGTCACCGCCTTCGCCGCCCCGCCCTCCACCGCCACCTCGGCGATCACGAGCCCGGCCGGGGTGTCGAGGCGGATCGTGGTGACCGGTTCGACGACCTCGACCATGCCGGTCTCCACGAGCACGGTCGCGACCCCGATCGTGCCGTGCCCGCACATCGGGAGATAGCCGGAGACCTCGATGTAGACCACGCCCCAGTCGCAGTCGGGGCGGGTCGGCGGCTGAAGGATCGCGCCGCTCATGGCGGAGTGGCCGCGCGGCTCGTTCATCAGCAACTGCTTGATGTCGTCGCGGTGTTCGCGGAAGTACAGCCGCCGCTCGTTCATGGTCGCGCCGGGGATGGTGCCGATGCCGCCGGTGATCACGCGGGTGGGCATGCCCTCGGTGTGCGAGTCGACGGCGTGCAGGACGAGTTTGCTGCGCATGGCTACCTCTCCTGGGCGAGGCCGGCGGCTACGGCCTGTTCGGTGGCGGCGCGGACGGCGGCCTCCTGCTCGGGCAGCAGGGGCACGCGTGGGGGCCGGACGGGTCCGCCGTGCCGGCCGACGATGTTCATGGACAACTTGATGGCCTGCACGAACTCGACCCGCGAGTCCCAGCGCAGCAGTGGGTGCAGCTGCTCGTACAGCTTCTTGGCGGTGGCCAGGTCTCCGCCGACGGCCGCGTGGTACAGCTCGGTGCTCGCGGCGGGCAGGGCGTTCGGATAGCCGGCCACCCATCCCTTCGCGCCGGCGATCGCCAGCTCCAGCAGGACGTCGTCGGCGCCGATCAACAGGTCGAGTTCCGGGGCGAGTTCGGCCAGCCGCCAGGCGCGGCGGACGTCGCCGGAGAACTCCTTGACGGCGTGGATGTGACCTTCGGCGTGCAGTTCGGCGAGCAGCTCCGGTACGAGGTCGACCTTGGTGTCGATCGGGTTGTTGTACGCCACGATCGGCACGCCCGCCTTCGCGACCTCGGCGTAGTGGGCGAGCACCGAACGCTCGTCGGCGCGATAGGAGTTGGGCGGCAGCAGCATCACCGACGCGCACCCCGCGTCACGCGCCTGCTCGGCCCAGCGGCGGGCCTCGGCGGAGCCGTAGGCGGCGACGCCGGGCATGACGCGCCGCCCGCCGATGGCGGCGACGGCGGTCTCCACAACCCGCGCCCGCTCCTCGGGGGTGAGCACCTGGTACTCGCCGAGCGACCCGTTGGGGACGACTCCGTCGCAGCCGTTCTCGACGAGCCAGGCGCAGTGTTCGGCGTACTTGTCGTAGTCGACGGAGAGGTCGTCGTTCAGCGGGAGTGCGGTGGCGACGAGGACGCCGCGCCAGGGGCGG
The DNA here is from genome assembly GCF_040643775.1 of Streptomyces sp. NPDC047081. Taxonomy (NCBI): domain Bacteria; kingdom Bacillati; phylum Actinomycetota; class Actinomycetes; order Kitasatosporales; family Streptomycetaceae; genus Streptomyces; species Streptomyces sp. NPDC047081. Next base: position 29,698 of record NZ_JBEYUY010000013.1, read on the forward strand.
TGGTCGGTCATGAGGGTCCTCTCTCAGTGGGCTGGTCGGGCTCCTGGGCGAGCACGCCGAGCGGCACGGGACGGGCGAACGGCCGCCGGGACGGCGTGAATTGGCATCCGGTGAGCCCGGCGACGGCGGGCCCGCACATCCGGCCCTGACACCAGCCCATACCGGCCCGGGTCAGCAGCTTCACGGTGCGCAGATCGCCCGCGCCGAGCTCGTCGACGGCCTCGCGCACGGCCCCTGCGGTCACCTCCTCGCACCGGCACAGGACGGTGTCGTCGGCGACCTGCTCGGTCCAGTGCGCGGGCGGCCGGTAGACGCGGTCGAGCGCTGCCGCGAACTCCCTTTGTCCGGTACGGGACTTGGCGGCGGCCGCCCACTCCCCCGGGTCGGCCTCGGTGCCGAGCAGGCGTGCCGCGGCCGAGAGTCCCGCGATGTGCCCCTCGGCGAGCGCGAGCGCCGAGCCGCCGATGCCGGTGACTTCCCCCGCGGCCCAGACGCCCGGCACGTCGGTGCGCTGCTCGTCGTCGACGTGGACGCGCGGGCCGTCGAGACGGCAACCGAGGCTCTCCGCGAGGTCGGTGTGCGGCAGCATGCCGTGGCTGACTGCCAGGCTGTCGCAGGCGATACGGCGTCCGGTGCCGGGCCTGACCCGCCCGTCCGCGTCGAGCGCGGCGACCGTGACGGCCTCGACGCGGTCGGTGCCGTGCGCCTCGACGACGGTGTGCCGGAAGAGCGTGCGCACGCGGTGCCGGAGCAACTGGCCCGCGTACGCGGCTCCTTCGCCGAGCTTGCCCGGCTGCGAGACCAGCGCACGGGACTGCCGTACGAAGGCACGGGGATCGGCGGACTCGACGAGGGCCGCCAACTCCACCCCGGCCGCGGCGAGTCCGGTCGCGACCGGGAGGAGCAGCGGACCGGTTCCGGCGACGACCGCGGTGCGGCCGGGCGCGGTGAGGGTGCCCTTGAGCATGGCCTGGGCGCCGCCTGCCGTGAGGACGCCGGCGAGGGTCCAGCCGGGGAAGGGCAGGACGTGTTCGTACCCGCCGGTGGCGAGGAGCACGGCGTCGGCGTGGACGACGGCCGGGTCCTGCTGTTCGGGGCCGAGCAGGGCGTGCACGGTGAAGCCGTCGGGCAGCCGCCGCTCCACGAACCAGACGTGATGGTCCGTCAAATGACTGACAGCGCGTGCCTTTACGTGCTCGCGCAGCCCGTCCCTCAGTCGTTCCCAGGTCCGCCACTGGTGGTGCAACGCCTGCGGTCGGCCCGCGCGGAGCTCGGCGGCGGGCTGCCGGTAGAACTGCCCGCCGGCTGCGGCGCCGGAGTCGATCAGCGTGACCCGCGCCCCGCGACCGGCGGCCGCCAGTGTCGCGGCAAGGCCCGCAGGCCCGGCGCCGATCACCGCCAGATGCGGCCGCTCACCCATCCCGGCCCGTCCCCTCCTGCGTACGGATCACGTCGCCCGGGGTCACCGGCACCAGGCAAGCCCGTTGGTTGGAGCGGTCGTTGACGGTCACGAGGCAGTCGAAGCAGACGCCGATGCCGCAGAAGACGCCGCGGGGGCGGCCCTCGCCCCGGGTGGTGCGCCAGGAGGTGATGCCTGCCGTCCAGAGCGCGGCGGCGACGGTCTGGCCGGGCAGGGCCTCGATCTCCCGGCCGTCCAGGGTGACCGTGAAGGCGGGGCCAGGGTGGGCGTCGGCCAGGTCGAGCGGAGAACTCACGCGGCCTCCTCGGCGAAGCGGTCGGGGCGGAACGGGGTCAGGTCGAGGTCGGGCGCCTTCGCGGCCAGGACCTGCGCGAGCAGATGACCGGTGCCGGTCGAGAGGCCGATGCCCGCGCCCTCGTGGCCGCAGGCGTGGTAGAGGCCGGGGACACGCGGGTCGGGGCCGATGGCGGGCAGATGGTCGGGCATGTAGGGGCGGAAGCCGACGTACGAGCGGATGGCGTGGACGTCGGCCAGGAACGGGAAGAGCCGCGTGGCCCCCGCCGCGAGCGCGCGCAGGGCCGGGAGCGAGAACGACCGGTCGAAGCCGACGCGTTCGCGGCTCGCGCCGATCAGGACCGGCCCGGCGGCGGTGCCCTCCACCACGGGCGAGGTCTGCAGCGCGGCCGAGTCGCTGGCCACGTCGGCCACGTAGTCGGCGGCGTACACCTTGTGCCGGACCAGGCGCGGGAGGGGTTCGGTGACGAGGACGTAGCCGCGGCGCGGGAGGACGGGGAGGGTGGCGCCGGCGAGGGCCGCGAGGTCGCCGCCCCAGGTACCGGCCGCGTTGACGAGTGCGGGGGCGTGGATGTCGCCCTGGCCCGTGCGGACGCCTCGGACCGTCCCCTCCGGGGTGCGCAGTACGGCCGTCACGGTCCGGCCGGTGAACAGACGGGCGCCGGACGCGCGTAGCAGATGGGCGGCGGCCAGGGCGGGCATGACCTGGCTGTCCTGCGGATAGTGCACGCCGCCGGGGAGGCCCGGGGCGAGGTGGGGTTCGAGGGTGTAGAGGGCGTCGCCCGCGACCGGTTCGGCGACGACTCCGGCGGCGCGCTGCTCGGCGGCGAGGTCCTCGAGTGTGGTGAGGCTTCCGGGGGAAGTGGCCACGACGACGCCACCCTTGGCCTCGTACTCGATGAACTGCCCGAATTCCTGGGCGAGTTGCTCCCACAGGCGGCCCGACAGCAGTGCGAGGTCGAGCTCGGGTCCTGGTTCCTTGTCGGAGACCAGGAGGTTGCCCTCCCCCGCGCCGGTCGTGCCGCCGGCCACCGGGCCGCGGTCCACGACGACGACGTCCAGGCCGGCACGAGCCGCGTACAGGGCGCAGGCGGCGCCGACCATTCCGGCGCCGACGACCACGACATCGCAGGTCAGCGGCTGGCTCACGCCAGTACTATGTCACATACCACTGGGCCTGGGAACAGTGCGGACGCGACCGACAAGCGCCCTCCCCCTAGACCCGGCTCCCGCCGGCCGTGTCCGCCGACAACCGCTGAGCCACATAAATAGGAACCACCGACAGCAGCACCAGCACCGCCGCCACCACGTTCACCACCGGTGCCTGCTGGGGGCGTGTCATGTTGTTGAAGATCCAGATCGGCAGGGTCTCGATCCCCGGCCCCGCCGTGAACGTCGTCACCACGATCTCGTCGAAGGACAGCGCGAAGGCCAGCAGGCCGCCCGCGAACAAGGCGGACCGCACCAGCGGGAAAGTGACGTCCACGAAGGCCCGGAAGGTGTTCGCGCCCAGGTCCATCGCCGCCTCCTCGTACGAGCCCGCCGTACGCCGCAGCCGTGCCACCACGTTGTTGAAGACCACGACGATGCAGAAGGTGGCGTGTCCGACGATCACCGTGAAGAGGCCCAGCCCCACGCCCAGCGGCTCAAGTACCGTGCCGAAGGCCGAGTTGAGGGCGATGCCCGTGACGATGCCGGGCAGGGCGATCGGCAGGACGACCACGAAGGAGATGGCGTCCCGGCCGAAGAAGCGGTGGCGGGCGACCGCGAAGGCGATCAGCGTGCCGAGCACCAAAGCGATGGCGGTGGCGCCCAGGCCCGCCTTCACCGACACCCAAAGCGCCTCCCTCGCACCGGAGTTGTCCCATGCCACCGACCACCAGTGCAGGGTCAGGCTGGACGGTGGCCAGCTCGCGCTGCGGTCGGGGTTGAGGGAGTTGACGAGGACGAGCAGCAACGGGACGTAGATCACGGCGAATCCGAGCCCGGCTGCGACGCGCAGCGCGATGCGCGCGGAACGGGAGAGTTGCACGGCGGGCTCCTCTACAGGCTGCTGAGCGCGCCGGTGCGGCGCATGGCCAGCAGGTACACGACGATGACGACGACCGGGACGGTGCCGAGCGCGGCGGCCATCGGCAGGTTGAGCTCGATGTTGGAGTAGACGAGATTCCCGATGAGCTGGGTCTTTCCGCCGACGATCTGCACAGTGATGTAGTCGCCGAGGCTGAGCGAGAAGGTGAAGATCGACCCGGCGGCCACGGACGGCAGCACCATCGGGACGACGACCGACCGGAAGGTCCGCCCGCTCCGCGCGCCCAAGTCCGCCGACGCGTCGAGCAAGTTGGCGGGCAGCTGCTCCAGCGCCGTGTGGATCGGCAGGATCATGTACGGCAGCCAGAGGTACGTCAGCGTGAGCACGGCGGCGGGGAGGCCGAAGCCGGGTCCGCTCAGGCCGAACGGCTTGAGCATCCAGTCCGCGAGCCCGCCCTCGGACAGGATCAGGCGCCACGCGTACACCTTGACCAGGTAACTCGCCCACAGGGGCGTCAGGATGGCGACGACCAGCAGCGGACGCCACTTCGGCTTCGCCACCCGCGCGGTGTAGAAGGCGAGCGGGAAGGCGATCACCACGCACAGGGCGGTGACCGCGAGGGCGACGCCGATGCTGCGGAGGATCACCTGGCGGTAGACCGGCGTGGTGAACAGGGCGTGGAAGTTGTCGGTCGACCAGACCTTCACCACCTCGGAGGTGAAGGAGTTGGTGGTCCAGAACGCGGAGACGAACAGTACGGCGAGCGAGCCGAGGTAGAGCACGGCCAGCCACAGCAGCGGCGCGGTCAGCAGCAGGGCCAGCCGCAGCCGGGGGCGCCGGTGCAGCGCCCCCGCCGTCCGGGTCAGTACGGTCACGTACTCAGCCCTTGATCTCGGTCCAGGCCTGCACCCACTTGGCGTACGGCACGCACTTCACGTCGGTGCGGCCGTCGAGGCACTGCTCGATGGGCGTGTTCCAGAAGGCGATGTTCTTCCAGTAGCTCTCGTCGGCCGCGTGGTACGTCTCGCAGAAGGTCTTGTCACTGGTCTGGTCGCAGGCCTTGGAGTTGGCCGGGGCCTCGCCGAAGTACTCGGCGACCTGGGCGTTGACCTTCGGGGAGACGATCCAGTTCATCCACTGGTAGGCGCAGTTGGGGTGCTTGGCCTTGGAGTAGAGCATCCAGGTGTCGGACCAGCCGGTCGAACCCTCCGTGGGCACGAAGGCCTTGACCTTGACGCCTTCGTCGGCGGTGAGGTTGGCGATCACCTGCCACGTCGTCCCCACCACCGAGTCGCCGCTCTTGAACGCGGAGATCTCCTTGAGGTAGTCGCTCCAGTACTCGCCGATGTCCGCGTTCTGCTTCTTCAGCAGGGCCACGGCCGCGTCGAACTGCTTCTGGTCGAGCGCGTAGGGGTCCTTGATCTTCAACTCGGGCTTGGTGGCCTTGAGATACAGGGCCGCGTCCGCGATGTAGATCGGCGAGTCGTACGCCGTCACATGCCCCTTGTACTTCGACGCGTCGTCGAAGACGGCCGACCAGGAGGTGGGTGCCGGGCTGACCTTCGCGGTGTTGTACATCAGCAGGTTGGCGCCGCGGCCGTGCGGGATGCCGTACATCTGGCCCTTGACCGAGTTCCAGCTGCCGTTCTTCAACCCGCTGAAGATGTCGGCGTAGTTGGGCACGAGCTTGGTGTTGACGGGGGCCGCGTCGCCGGAGGCGATGAGGCGCAGGGAGGCGTCGCCGGAGGCGGAGACGGCGTCGTACTGGCCGGTCTTCATCAGCTTGACCATCTCGTCGGAGCTGGCGGCGACCTTGGAGTTGACCTTGCAGCCGGTCTGCTTCTCGAAGGGGGTGACCCAGTCGACCTTGGGGTCGTTGGAGCCGTCCTCGACGTAGCCGGCCCAGGCTATGAGGTTGACCTGGCCCTCGGACGTGCCGAGCTTCGACTGCGCCTTGAGATCAGGGGGGTTGAGGCCGGTGGCGGAGGAGCTGCCGGAGCCGGAGGAGCCGCAGGCGGTGGCTGCGACGAGCAGCGCGGCGGCGGCCGCCACCTGGAACGTTCGGGTGATGCGCACGACGTTCTCCATAACCGTGAGGGGGCTTCAGCGGGTGTCGGGGACCTGGATCGTGTGGCGGTGGTGCCACCGCAGCCGCACCCGGGTGCCTCGGTAGGCGGCCACGTCCTCGGCGGAGGTCTCCAGGTTCTGCTGGAGGGCGGTGAGGCGGCCGCCGGCGTCGAGGTCGACGAGGAAGCGGGTGGCGTCGCCCAGGTAGACGACCTCGGCGACGGTGCCGACGGCGGTGGCGTGGTCCGGCTCGTCGGCCTCGGCGGACTCCTTGAGGACGCGGATCTTCTCGGGCCGGATGCTGTAGACGCCGGGGGTGCCGACGACGCGCTGGGCGGACTCGCCCTCCAGCAGGTTGGAGGTGCCGACGAAGGACGCCACGAAGGGGGTCGCGGGGCGTTCGTAGATCTCGGCGGGGGTGCCGACCTGCTGGATGCGGCCCTGGTCGAAGACGGCGATGCGGTCGCTCATCGTCAGGGCCTCCTCCTGGTCGTGGGTGACGAAGACGAAGGTGATGCCGACCTCGCGCTGCAGCGCCTTGAGCTCGACCTGCATCTGCTCGCGCAGCTTGAGGTCGAGGGCGCCGAGCGGTTCGTCCAGGAGCAGCACGCGGGGGCGGCCGACCAGGGCGCGGGCAAGGGCGACGCGCTGGCGCTGGCCGCCGGAGAGCTGGGCGGGCCTGCGCCTGCCGTACCCCTCCAGGCGCACCTCGGTGAGCGCCTTGCGGGCGCGCACCAGCCGCTCCGCCTTGGGGACCTTGCGGACCCTGAGGGGGTAGGCGACGTTCTGCTCGACGGTCATGTGCGGGAACAGGGCGTAGTCCTGGAAGACGGTGTGCACGTCCCGCTCGAAGGGCGCGAGCCCCGTGACGTCCTGTCCGGCGAGCTCGATCCGGCCCTCCGTCGGCGTCTCGAACCCGGCGATCATCCGCAGCACGGTGGTCTTGCCCGAGCCCGAGGGGCCGAGCATGGAGAAGAACTCCCCGTCCCTGATCTCCAGGTCGATCCCGGCCACCGCGGTCGTCTCCCCGAACGACTTCCGCAGGTCCTGCAGCCGGATCGCAATTCCCTCCATGGGCGGGAACCTTTCTGGCGCTCTCTTACGTTGCACGGAAAGATATGAAGTCATAGTTCAAAGCTCAAGGCCCCCTTAGGGTAAAGCTTGAGTCAACGCACAAGGTGGTGGCCGTGAAGCAGCAGCAGATGAACGGCGGCGCCCGCAGAGCCGTCTTCACCCCGGTGGACAACCGCGCGCGCGTCGACGCGGTGGTCCGCCGCATCGGCGACGCCATCGAGCTCGGCCTGCTCGCCGACGGGGAGCAGCTGCCCGGCGAGAGCGAGCTGGCCGGCCAGCTGGGCGTGTCCACCGTGACCCTGCGCGAGGCGCTGATGGCCCTGCGCCAGCAGGGTCTGGTCACCACCCGGCGGGGCCGCGGCGGCGGCTCCTTCGTCTCCCTCCCGGAGGTCCCCGGCGAGGAGCGCCTCAAGGTCCGGCTGCGCGGCTGGAGCCCCGAGGAGCTGCGCGACCTCGGCGACCACTGGGCCGCCCTGTCCGGTACGGCGGCCCGCCTCGCCGCCGAGCGCACGGAGCCGGACGACCTCGTACAACTTCGGCGTACGGCCGAGGAGTTGACGCATGCCGAGGACGCCGCGGCGCGCAGCCGGGTGTACGGGCGCTTCCATGTGGAGCTGGCCGCGGCGGCCCAGTCGGCGCGGCTCACCCGGGAACAGGTGGCCCTGCAGACGGAGGTCGGGGCGCTGCTCTGCCTTGTGCTCGGGGACGACGAATATCGTGAAGAGGTGGCGGACCGTCACCGGTCCGTAATCTCGGCCGTGCAGGATGGGGCCCACACATCGGCCAGGGAGCTGGCCGAGCGGTGCGTCCAGGAGTCGACGGCACGGCTGATCGCGCTGCGCCTCGCCCTCTGAAGCCGCGCCGCGCCCGGTTCCGTCCGCTGGAGGGCGCCATGCGCAGCAGCCCCGGCCTCGTCCCCGCGGCGACCACGACGCTCGTCGCGTCCGTCGAGGAGCAGGTGGCGGCCCAGGTCGGCGGCGCCCTGGAGGCGGTGTTCGAGGCCGTCGCCGAGACCCGGGCCGATACGGCGGCCCTGCTCGCGCGGGTGGCCGCGGAACACCGCCGGCCCGCGACCGTGGACCTCGCCGCGCTGCGCCCCGGTCTCCATCTGCGGCTGGCCCGGCAGGAGTTGGTGTCCGGCGTCGGCTTCGTCGCCGCGCCCGGGCTGCTGACGGACGTACCCGCGTGGCTGGAGTGGTGGCAGACCACCGCGGAGGGCGGCGTACGGCCGCTGCTGCTCGACCTGGATCCGAACCAGTCGGCGTACTCGGACTACACGCACTGGGACTGGTTCGCGCTGCCCCGCGACACCGGTGAGCGGGCGGTCGCCGGGCCGTACGTCGACTACCTCTGCTCGGACGAGTACAGCCTCACCCTCTCCGCGCCGGTCGAGGTGGAGGGACGGTTCGCCGGGGTGGCCGCGGCGGACGTCTACCTGCGCCACTTCGAGGCGGCCGCGCTGCCGCTGCTGCGCCGGCTGCCCGGACGCGCCCACCTGGTCAACGCCCGTGGGCGGGTGGCGGCCTCGGCCGATCCGGCGCACCTCGCCGGTTCGCTGACCAAGGGACCGGACTTCGGCGCCGTACTGGAGCGGGGACGGCCCGCCCGGCACGACGGGACACGGCTGATCCCCTGCCGGGGCGTCCCGCTGGTCCTCGTCACGGCAACCCGCTGACCGGCATGCTGACTTGGCACCGTCGGCGACCTGAACGCCGGCGGGGCCAGGTCAGGCCTCGGAGGCCGGCACCACCTTCAGGTGCGAGCCCGCGAGGCGTGCCGAGCGGGCCCGAGGCCGCTCGCGGCGGGCCTCCCGCATCACCAGCGTCATCCGCGTGTATCCCATGTCCTGAAGCGTCCGCGGCGTCTCGTCCACGACCCGGCAGTCGGTGGCGCCCCACCGCGGATCGGGGTGCACCAGCGGCCGTACGGCGCCGTCGTGCTCCACCGCGCGCTCGCCCATCACCCGGATCCAGTGCGGCAGGCCCTGCCGGTAGGCGGCCTCCATGATCGGGTCCTGGGCGATCTCCCGCCGGATGGCCTGCAGCCCGTGGTCGTGGCCGTACCGCTCGACGGCGGCGGCGAAGTGGGCCAGCATCGGCAGGCACCAGCTCGACTCGTGCTCGCCGAGCACGGTCCCCGCGTCCGGGTGGAAGAGGACGAACCTGAGGAAGTTCTCGCCGGGCATGGCCGTGGGATGAGGTCCGACCGTACGGAAAAGTGACGCGAAAGCGTTGTTGGAGAGAACGACGTCCCAGCGGTGGTCGACGACGACGGACGGGAAGGGGACGGCCTCCAGAAGGGTGGCGTAGTCCTGCAGATACGCCTGGGCCTCGGGACTCTCGGGGACGGGCCGCGGTGCCGGTCGCTGCCCTCCTGCCTGAAACGCCATCGGGAGGTCACCCCTCTTGCCTATGCGGCCTTCACGCGGCGCCTTGATCCTGCGGCCCGGACGCGAGTTGTGTCAACTATCGTGGCATTCCGTGCCTGTTGACGGCTGAAATTGGCCACAGTTGTGGCGACGTCTGGATGTGAGTTCGAACCAACCGGTAATCTCCGTCGAGTTCACGGCAACCGCTTGTGAGAAGCCTGTGAGATACGTAGGCCTGTGAGACACGTAGGAGATCTGTCGGTGACGGATGGCTTCGAGAGTCCGGGCACCACGGCGACGCCCGCCGCGCTGTCGGCCGTCGTCGCTCGCGTCACCGCGCTCGCCGACCGCCTCGGCGTGCCGCACGCGGAGGTCTTCGACACGGCCCGGCTGTCGGCCGCCTCGGGCGTCCCGGAACCGGTCGTCAAGGCGCTCCTGCGCGGCCGTCCCGCCGGTGAGCCCGATGTCCAGGCCCGCTTCCTGCAGCGCCTGGACCTGCTCCGGCGCACTCGGCTGAAGCCCAACGGCCGCAAGTACACGCAGCAGGAGATCGCCGACGGCGCGGGCATGTCCCGCCAGCAGGCGGGCGCGCTGATCAACGGCGACCGCCGGCCCACGATGGAGCACTGCGACGCCATCCAGCGCTTCTTCCGCGTGCACGCGGGCTTCCTGACCGCCGAGGACCCCGAGGCCCTCACCGGCACCCTGCAGAGCACCGAGCAGGAGCTGCTGCAGAAGCTCGCCGAGCGGGAGGAGGCCGGGGCGGCCGAGGACCCGCTGGAGAAGCTGCTGCAGGACCACGGCGTCCGGGGCATCGCCTGGCGGGCCGCCCAGCTGCCCACCGACCAGCACCGCGACAAGGTGGCGGAGTGGCTGGACATGCTCCTGGAGAGCGTCAAGCGGCCCGAGTCGTGAGCCGGGGGAGAACTGTGGGCATCGGCAGGGAAATGCGCCGCCTGTGCGGCGAGTTGGTCGCGGAGCTCACGCTCCCGGTACCGGCCGCGCCCACGGACCTGTACGGCGCCCTGTGCGCGGCCATGAGCCGGCGCCGCGCCCGCCCGGTGCACTTCCGCACGGCCGCCTTCCCGCCGGACACGGCGAGCGGCCTGTGGCTGGACATGGCCGACCAGGACCTCGTGGTGATCGAGGAACGCACCGCCCCCGACCACCAGTTGGTGATCCTGGGCCACGAGCTGTGGCACATGCAGGCCGGCCACCGCGGCCACCACGTCGAGGGTACGAAGGTGGCGGCCCGGCTCCTGGACGACGAGGCCGATCTGCGGGCCACGGTCCGTACGGTGGCCGCGCGCACCCACTTCGACCTGGCCGAGGAGAAGGAGGCCGAGGCCTTCGGTCTGCTTCTGGCGAGCAAGTGCCGTACCTGGCTTGCTGGTTCGGGGCAGCGGGGCCCGGTGCCGCGCGATCATCTGGCGGGCCGTATCGAGGCGTCGCTGGGGTATCTGGGACCGCAGGGCTGACCGTCCCCTCATGTGGCGCTGCGTTCGCTGGCCTCTCTCAGGTCCCGTTCCACGGCTCGGGTGCGGTCCGTGTCGGGGCCTTCCACGAGCAGGTCGCGCCAGTGTTCCCGGCTCCAGTCCGCGGGATCGGTGGTCGCCGTGAACTCCTCGACCAGGGCGACGAAGCGGGCCGGGTCGGTGTGGAACGGGAAGTGGCCCGCCCCCTCGAAGATCTCCAGCCGGCTGCCCGGCATCGCCTCGTGCGCCCCGAACGCGTGCCGTACCGGCACCACGCTGTCCCGGTCGCCCCACAGCAGCATGGTCGGCATGCCCTCGGTCAGATAGCAGCGGTCCAGCATGGTGACGACCTGGCCACGCCAGTCGACGACGGCGCGCAGGGTGCGGATGAAGGCGTTGCGGCAGGTCTCGTCCGGCAGGGCGTCCACGAGGTTGACCAACTCCGGGGCGTCCTGGCCGAGGTCGGTGTCGAGGTACTTCATCAGCCGTACCGCGAGCCCCACCTGCATCCGCATCCCCGGCAACCGCAGCGAGGACAGCATGAGATGGGCCCCGGGCAGCGACACCAGGCGCAGCACGGGATTCACCTCGCGTCCCACGCCGCCCGCGCTGACCAGGATGAGCCGCTCGGTGCGCTCGGGGAACTGGTACGCGAACTGCATGGCCACGCCCCCGCCCAGCGAGTGCCCGACCAGTGTGGCCGACTCGATGCCGAGCGTGGTGAGCAGGTCCCGCACGCCGTTGGCGTAGGCGGCCACCGAGTAGTCGGCGCGCGGCTTGTCGGAGTGGCCGTGGCCGAGCAGGTCGGGGGCGATGACGGTGTGCGTGCGGGCGAGGTCGGGGATCAGCTCGGCCCAGGTCGCGGACGAGTCGCCGATGCCGTGGATGAGGACCAGCGCGGGGCCCTCGCCGGCCATGCGGAACGCGCGCCGGTAGCCGTGCACCACGCGGTACTGCAACTCCAGTTCGCCGTCGGCCACCGGGCGCAGCCGCACCGCGCGCACCGGGCGCCGTCGAGGTCCTTCGACCACGCTCGCCTCACCCCTTCCTCGGCCGCTCGGCAGCTGCCGAAAGCCCTTGCCCTCCAGCGTAGGACGGCTTTCCCACAAGGGATTTCGAGGACGTTTCGCCTCCGCTAAGCGGGCGAAAGGGCCGGTGCCCGGACCCGATTGTCAGTGGTGGACGGCAAGCTGGAGTTGCGCCCCTCTGTGCGGGGCGTGACCGACCAGCCGACGCGGGGAGAGCCGACCGATGCCGACAGCCGTACTGACCGACCGCGAGCGCACCGCCGTACAGGCCTACCTGCGCCTTTTGCACACCGTACGAGCCGCCTTCGACGGTCCGCCGGGAGACGCCCGACCACCCGTCGTGCCGCCCGCCGTGCTGGCGGAGGCGGACCAGGCGCTGGCCGCGGCGGGCCTGACGGGGAACGAGGAGGAGTTCTTCCGGCTGCTGCAGAGCTGGTGCCCGGAGCCGTGACGCCCGGTGGGGTCAGGTGGTGGTGTGCGGCACGGTGACCGCCGTCGCCACCAGCCCCCGCTGGACCGTCCAGCGGCCCTCGAAGCGGCCGAGCCGACGGCCGCCCACGACCGGGCCCGGGACCAGGAGCTCGGCCCGGAAGGCGCCGTGCAGGCGCTCGCCGGGGTCGACCGTGACCTCGATGTCGGCCTCGGTGAACTCCAGCCACTGGCCGGTGAGCGGGAACCACGCCTTGTAGACCGACTCCTTGGCGCTGAACAGCAGCCGGTCCCAGTGCACCTCGGGGTGGTCCACGGTCAGCCGGCGCAGGCGCGCGCCCTCGGCGGGCAGGGACACGGCGTCCAGGACGCCCTCCGGGAGCGGCCCGTGGGGTTCGGCGTCGATGCCGAGGGAGGCCAGGTCACGGGTGCGGACCAGGGCGGCGGCGCAGTAGCCGTCGCAGTGGGTCATGCTGCCGGCCAGGCCGGCGGGCCAGCCGGGTGCGCCGCGCTCGCCGGGCAGCAGGGGCTGCGGGGGCACGCCGAGCTTCTCCATGGCGCGGCGGGCGCAGGCGCGCACGAGGGCGAACTCGCGGCGCCGCTTCTCCACGGCCCGCGCGACGACCTCGGCCTCCTCGGGGTACAGCGGCGCGGGCTCGGTCCCGTCGTCGCCGTGCACCTCCACGGCCACCACCTCGTGCGGCAGCAGCTCCTCGATCACCCGTCCCCGACCTCCTTCGGCAGGATGCGGCGCAGTCTTCCCGGCGGCTGCGGGCGCTTGCTCCACTCGCGCGGGTAGCCGACGGACACCTCCTCGAAGCGGACGCCCTCGTGCCAGGTGGTCCGCGGGATGTGGAGATGGCCGTAGACCATGGTCTCCACGCGGAAGCGGCGGTGCCAGTCGGCGGTCAGTCCGGTGCCGCACCACATGGCGAACTCGGGGTGCCACAGGACGTCGCAGGGGTGCCGGTCCAGCGGGTAGTGGTTGACGAGGACGGTCGGCAGGTCCGCGGGCAGCGCGGCGAGCCTGCGCTCGGTCTCGGCGACCCGGGCCCGGCACCAGGACTCGCGGGACGGGTAGGGGTCCGGGTGCAGCAGGAACTCGTCGTTGCACACGATCCCGGTGCCGTGCGCGTACTCCAGCCCCTGCGCCTTGGTGACACAGCCGGACGGCAGGAACGAGTAGTCGTAGAGGAGGAAGAGCGGGGCGACGGCCACCGGGCCGCCGGGGCCGTCCCAGACCGGGTAGGGGTCCTCGGGGGTGAGGACTCCCAGGTCGCGGCACATGTCGACGAGGTGCTCGTAGCGGGCGACCCCGCGCAGGGTGACGGGGTCCCTGGGGTGGGTCCACAGCTCGTGGTTGCCCGGCACCCAGACCACCTTGGCGAAGCGGCTCGCGAGGGTCTTCAGGGCCCACCGGATGTCGGACACGGTCTCCGCGACGTCGCCGGCGACGAGCAGCCAGTCCTCGTCGGTCTCGGGGCGCATCGCCTCGACGAGGGCGCGGTTCTCGGGGTATCCGATGTGGAGGTCGCTGATGGCCAGCAGCCGTCCGGCACCACCGGCCGTCGACGTCACCTGTCGCCCCCTCCGCACTCCCACGCGCACCCGATCGGCACCACGACAACATATCCGTGCCGCCCGGACAAGGCGGCACCGGACGGGCGGCGGAGGGCCGGCACCGGATGTCGGGGAATCCGTAACACGCACGTTGCACGCGGGGCCTCTCGAAAGCCGTATGATCGCCCCAACACCACCGCTACGAGCTCCCCTCCACAGGGGCTTTTTGGCGACCCTCCAACTCCCCTGCCCGGGCACGGGCTTGCTTTGCCGTGCCCGCGAACCTTGAAAGGACGGCCCTGCATGGTCTCTCGCGTACGCGTCTGGCTCAACCGCACGTACGCGGAGAACGTGTTCTTCATGGATCAGCTACGCCGAAATCCCAGCGATCGGGCGGTGGAGATCCATGCGACGCACGGGGACGCCGACTCACCCGTGCTGGCCGCCGCCGACACCGCAGAGCTGGAGCCGGAGGGTCTTTCCCCGGCCGCCTACGTGGAGTTCGCGCTCGCCCAGTGCGAGCGGCGCCGCATCGACGTGTTCGTGCCGCGGCTGCACCAGTCGGCGATCGTGGCGCACCGCGCGGAGTTCGAGGCCGTCGGTACGGCGCTGCTCGCGCCGCCGCCGGAGGGCGTCGCCGTCTTCGAGGACAAGGTGATCGCCTACGAGGCCGTGCAGGCCATCGGGGTGCCGGTGCCGCCGTGGTGGCGGGTGCGGTCCGCCGACGAACTCGTCGCCGCCGTCGAGGAGTTGGAGGCCGGAGGGCACAAGGCGTGCTTCAAGCCGGCGTCCGGCGCGGGCGGTGTGGGCTTCCGGGTGATCACGCGTGCGCCCTTCTCGATGATGCACCTCAACGGTTTCCCGAGCCCGTACGTGCCGATGGACCTGGTGCTGACGGCGCTGAAGGAGAGCGACGAGCCGGTCGACTGGATCGTGATGCCGCGGCTGGAGCAGCCGGAGGTGTCGGTTGACTGCCTGACCGGGCCCGACAACCGGCTGCGGCTGGCCGTGGGGCGGACGAAGAACGGGCGGCGGCGCGGGTTCACGCTGCACGAGCAGTGGCTGGAGCCGGCGCGGCGGATCGCCGAAGGGTTCGGGCTGCACTACCTGTCCAACATCCAGTTCCGGATGTTCGGGGACACCCCGGTGCTGATGGACGTCAACACGCGGCCCGCGGGCGGGCTGCACCAGCTGTCGCTGTGCGGGGTCAACGCGCCTTGGGCGGCAGTGCAGTTGGCGCTCGGGGAGGATCCCGGGGAGATGGTCCCGCCGTTCCTCGGGCAGGACTACACGGTGGTCTCCGGACCGCGGCCGCTGCGGGCGGTGTCGCTGCCGCAGCAGCGCACGGAGGAGGCCACGGAGCCGCTGCTCCCGGCGGTTCCGACACCGGCACCGGTCGACTCCGTCGAGGTGGCGGCCCAGGTACTGCCCCTTTAGGAAAGACATTTCACTCACCGGTATGGACCAATTCCGTCGTTCTCCTTGACAGGCGGATTGGTCCATACCAACTTGTGTTACGCACCCCTGCACTTCTCTCTGCACTCCCGAACACCCCCATTCCTTCAGGGAGATCGCGTGCGCAACACACTCAGACGTTCCAGACGTCGGCTCCTTGCCCTGCTCGGCTCCGCCGCTCTCGCCCTTGCCGGAGCCATCGCCCTTCCGGGCACCGCCCAGGCGGCCAACATCCTGACCAACCCCGGCTTCGAATCGGGCAGTCTCTCCCCCTGGACCTGTACCGGGAACCTCGGCTCGGTCGTCTCCTCGCCCGTGCACGGCGGGTCCAAGGCCCTTCAGGGGGCGGCCAGTTCGAGCGACAACGCCCAGTGCACCCAGACCGTCGCCGTACAGCCCAACACCACCTACTCGCTCAGCGGCTGGGTGCGCGGCTCGTACGTGTACCTCGGGGTGAACGGGGGCGCGTCCACCTGGACCACCTCCCCCTCGGCCTACAGCCAGCTGACCGTGTCCTTCACGACCGGCGCCTCCCAGACCAGCGCCACCATCTACGTCCACGGCTGGTACGCCCAGGGGACCTACTGGGCCGACGACATCAGCCTCGACGGGCCCGGCGGCGGTGGCGGCTCCGACACCCAGGCGCCCACCACACCCAGCGGCCTGACCTCCACCGGCAAGACCTCGTCCAGCGTCTCGCTGCAGTGGAACGCCTCCACGGACAACGTGGGTGTCACGGCGTACGACATCTACAGCGGCTCCAACAACGTGCTCAGCGTCTCCGGTACGTCCGCCACGGTCAGCGGCCTCTCGCCGAGCACCGCCTACACCTTCACGGTGAAGGCGCGGGACGCGGCCGGGAACACCTCCGGGGCCTCGGGCTCCGTGTCCGTGACGACCGATGCGGGCAGCGGCAGCAGCGGGTTCAAGCAGGCCGCGCCCTATCTGTACGAGGGCTGGGGCGATCCGCCGAGCCCCAGCACCGTGATGAGCGCCACCGGCATCAAGTGGTTCACGATGGCCTTCGTGCTGGACTCCGGCGGCTGCACGCCCGCCTGGGACGGCAGCCGGGCGCTGACCGGCGGAGTCGACCAGACCGCCATCAACCAGATCCGGTCGGCCGGCGGTGACATCGTGCCCTCGTTCGGCGGCTGGCAGGGCAGCAAGCTCGGGGCCAACTGCTCCTCCGCGAGCGCGCTCGCGGGTGCCCTGCAGAAGGTGATCGACGCCTACTCGCTCAAGGCGATCGACATGGACATCGAGAACACGGACGAGTTCGAGAACGAGGCCGTGCAGGCGAAGATCCTGACCGCGCTGAAGACGGTCAAGGCCAACAACCCCGGCCTGAAGACCATCGTCACCTTCGGCACGTCCACCACCGGTCCGACGTACTACGGCAACCGGCTCATCGAGCAGGCCCAGTCGCTCGGTGCCAACATCGACGTCTTCACCATCATGCCGTTCGACTTCGGCGGCGGCTCGGACATGTACGGCAACACCGTGAACGCGGCCGAGGGGCTGAAGACCAAGCTGAAGTCGACGTTCGGGTGGGACGACGCCACCGCGTACTCCCACATCGGCATCTCCGGCATGAACGGGCTGTCCGATCAGCAGGAGACGACGACCCCGGCGATCTGGACCCAGATCAAGGACTGGAGCAACAGCCACCACATCGCGCGGCTCGCCTTCTGGTCGGTCAACCGTGACCGGCCGTGCGCGGGCGGGGGCGTGGTGAGCAACTGCTCCGGCATCAGCCAGAACAACTGGCAGTTCACCTCGATCACGGCCGGCTTCACCGGCTGAGCCGTACGACGGACACAGGCGTGGGGTCGCCCGCTCAGACCGGGTAGCCCCACGCCTTCGCCAACTCCGCGAGGCGCGCCGGGAGTTCGGCGGTCTCGTCGGCGGCGCGGGCGGGCTGGACGCGGCCGGACCTGATGGTGCTGGACCAGTCGCCGAGCTGGGGGCGGAAGGTGCCGTGGTCCTTGGAGCCGTAGTCGAGCATCGCGGGCTCCCAGTCGACGCCGAGACAGGCGCACAGGGCGCGGGTCGTGCCCTCGGGGTCGGCGGTGAGGTCCTCGTAGGTGACCACGTGGACGTCCAGGCTCTGCCGGGCCTCTTCCAGCTTCTCGGCGTAGCGCAGGACTTCGGCGCGGATGGCCTCGTGGTCGGGGTCCTTGCGGCGGTCGGTCAGGGAGGCGATGACCGCGCCCGGGTGACGCAGCAGCAGGATGTAGCGGGCGTTCGGCCAACATCGGTGCAGGCGAGGCCAGATGAGGGTGTTGGGCGGCGTCTTGTCGACGATGACGTCCTTGCCGCTGCGGGTGAGCTCCAGGTGCAGCACCCGGTCCCACAGCATGTGTTCCAGCTCGGCCCTGTCGAGTTCGAGCGCCTCCATGGCGGCCGCGGTGAACGAGCGGGACAGGTCCACGTGCAGGGTGCGCAGATGCATCTCGTGCGGGGCGCGGATGCGGCTGTGGCTGTTCAGCAGGACCCGCAGCAGCGTCGAGCCGGAGCGCACGGAGGACAGCACGAAGACCGGCGACTCGACGAGACGCGGGGCGGGCGGGGCCGCGTACGACGACTTCGCCGTGCCGGACGGCGTCCGGCCGGTGCGCGGCGACGGTACGGCGTCCAGGGTGCGGCGCGGGGGGCTCACCGCCTGCGCCATGAGCCTCCCCCGGCGCTTGAGTCCCTTGCCGATCGCGGACATACGCGGCTCACGCACGCTGGCACCTTTCTCTCGTCTTTCGGCCGCATCACAGGGGTAGAAGACGAACTCCAGGTGTCCGGGAAAAGAACGCCCCTGGTCGCGGCCGCCCGGAACCGGGCCGCGACCAGGGGACTTACCGTTTTCTTAATTCTCGATGGGAATCGGCCGACCTGTGCGGCTCCTCAGAACCGGCCCGCTCCGCGGTACAGCTCCAGCTCCCCGTCCAGCTCGACCTTGAGCACCGTGGCGTACGGGTCCAGGTCCTCCTGGGACGGCGGGTCGATCCACACCACGCCGACCGCCTCGTGCAGGCCGCCGACGACCCGGTGCGCGAGCTCCGTGCCGCTGCCGAGCACGCTCACCCGGCGCACCTTGGTCGCCAGGCCCCGCACCCCGATCTCGGCGCGCGGGATGTCGAACAGGGTGAGGTAGAGCGTGCGCCGGTCGGCGGAGAGGGTGCTCGGCCCGTAGTGGTGCCCGGCCGGCAGCCCGCGCACCGTCCCGTACACGGCCTCCGCGTGCTTGCGGATCCACTCCCCGAGCCCTTCCAGGCGCTCGACCTGCGGCTGCGGGATGGTGCCGTCCTCCATCGGGCCGACGTCGAGCAGCAGATTGCCGCCCCCGCCGATGGTCTCGGTGAAGTACCGGACGAGTTGGGCGAGCGACTTGTGGTTGTGGTCGTGGTGCTGGTACCCCCACGAGTCGTTGATCGTCAGGCACAGCTCCCAGGGGCCGTCCGGCGGCACGATGGGGGCGCCCTGCTCGGGGGTGGCGTAGTCGCCCTCGCTGAGCATGCGGGCGTTGAACACCACGTCCGGCACGGACGAGCGGATGAGCGCGGCGAGTTCGGGGATGCGCCACTGCTCCTCGCTGCGGTCCCACTCGCCGTCGAACCACATCAGGTCGGGCCGGTAGCGGGAGGCCAGCTCCCTGATCTGGCCGTCCCGGTAGGCGATGAACCGCTCCCAGGCCTCCAGGTCCTCGTCCTCGGCCGCCACCTCCGAGTAGCGGTTGTCCTCCTGCTCCGGCGGGCGGCCCGGCTTGCGCGTGGAGGCGTAGTCGGGGTGGTTCCAGTCGGAGTGGGAGTAGTAGAAGCCGACCTTGAGGTCCTTCTCCCGCAAGGCCTCGGCGTAGGGGCCGAGGTAGTCCTTGCCGAGGTTGAGGTCGCCGTACCCGGTGTCCCACAGGGCCACACCGTCATGGTGACGGGTCGTCAGCACCGCGTACTTGGCGCCCGCCCGGGCGAAAAGGTCCGCCCAGGCCTTCGGGTCGTAGTTGGCGCCGGTGAAGCGCTCCAGCTGGGACATGTACTGGTCGTGCGGCACGATGTCGTCGTAGAACGACCAGGACTCCTGGACGCCGTCGACGGCGTAGATGCCCCAGTGCACGAAGATCCCCAACTTGGCGTCGGTGAACCAGGATTGCATCGCCATGGGGTCAGCCCCTGCGCAGCCGGAGCGTCAGGATCTGGAAGGGCCGCAGCTCGACGCGGACTCCGCCGTCGACGAGCTCCGCGTCCTCCAGCGGGCGCTCCAGCAGGTCGGTCACCTGGGCGCCGGCGAGCGCGAAGCCCGTGCGCAGGACGCCGGTCGCGCGGCCGCCACTGGACTCGTAGAGCCGTACGACGACATCGCCCGAGGCGTCGTCCGCGAGCTTGACCGCCTCCACGGTCAGGCCCTGGCCGTCCACGGAGACGACCGGCTCGGGCGCGCCCGCCGAATCGGCCACCCGCAAAGGCAGGTTGAGGGCGTAGCCCTCGGCGACCGCGTCCTCGATGCTCGCGCCGGGCAGCAGCGAGTAGGTGAAGCGGTGGCGGCCCTGGTCGGCCCCCGGGTCCGGGACGCGCGGGGCGCGGACCAGGCTGAGGCGGACCGTGGTGGTCGTACCGCCGTCCTCGCGGACCGTGCGGGAGACGTCGTGGCCGTACGTCGAGTCGTTGATGACGGCGACGCCGTAGCCGGGCTCGGCGAGGTGCACCCAGCGGTGGCCGGAGACCTCGAAACGGGCCGCCTCCCAGCTGGTGTTGGTGTGCGTGGGCCGCTGGATGTGGCCGTAGGCGATCTCCGCGGAGGAGTGCGGGGCGCGGATGTCCACCGGGAAGCCGGCCTTGAGGAACTTCTCGGCCTCGTGCCAGTCGATGTCCGTCTCGAAGTCGATCCGCGGGCTGCCCGCGCGCAGGGTGATCGTCTGGGTGATCTTCGAGCCCTTGCCGAAGGAGCGCGTGACGCGGATCGAGCCGAGCAGCGGGTCCTCGTCGGCGACCGTGATCTCGGAGGCGTCCAGCAGGTCGGTGTAGCGGTTCTTGTAGTGCTTGTCGACGTCCCAGGCGTCCCAGTAGTTCGGGAGGTCGGTGTGCAGCCGGAGCAGGTTGCCCTTGTCGGCGAGGACCTCGCGGTTCGCGCGGACGTCGAAGACCGAGGAGAGCGTGCCGTCCTCCGCCACCTCGACCCGGACCAGGCCGTTGTCGAGGACCCGGCCGCTCACCGTCACCGGCGTCGGCACCGCCTCGGCGGCGAGGGCCGCGCTGCCGTTCGCGGGCACCTCGACGAACATCGGGACACCGGTGGCCGTACGGATGACCTCGGCGCGGTCGAAGGGGCTGGTGTTGAAGACGCGGGTGGTGCCGCCGCCCAGCGCTGCCACCGCCTCCGCGGTCAGCTCCTCCAGCTCCTTCGCCACGCGCGCGTATTCGGCCTCCGCCTCGCGGTGCACCCAGGCGATCGACGAGCCCGGCAGGATGTCGTGGAACTGGTGCAGCAGGACCGTCTTCCAGAGGCGGTCGAGCTTCTCGTACGGGTAGGTGTAGCCCGGCGCGTGCAGTGCGGCCGTCGTCGCCCACAACTCCGCCTCGCGCAGCTTGTGTTCGCTGCGCCGGTTGCCCTGCTTGGTGCGGGCCTGCGAGGTGTAGGTGGCGCGGTGCAGCTCCAGGTAGAGCTCGCCGACCCAGACCGGGGCGTCCGGGTACTCCTCGCGGGCCTTGGCGAAGAAGTCGTCCGGGTGCTCGACGACGACCTTGGGCGAACCCTCCAGGTCGGCGAGCCTGCGCGCCCGTTCCATGATCTCGCGGGTGGGTCCGCCACCGCCGTCGCCCCAGCCGAAGGGGGCCAGCGAGCGGGTGGCGCCGCCCTTCTCCGCGTAGTTGCGGACCGCGCGGGACATCTCCTCGCCGCTGAAGCGGGCGTTGTAGGTGTCGACCGGCGGGAAGTGGGTGAAGATGCGGGTGCCGTCGATGCCCTCCCACCAGAAGGTGTGGTGGGGGAACTTGTTGGTCTGGTTCCAGGAGATCTTCTGGGTGAGGAACCACTCGTTGCCGGCCAGCTTGGCGAGCTGCGGGTAGGCCGCGGTGTAGCCGAATGAGTCCGGCAGCCAGACGCCCTTGGTCTCGATGCCGAAGTGCTCGATGAAGAAGCGCTTGCCGTGGATGAGCTGGCGGGCGACCGCCTCGCCGCCGGGCAGGTTGCCGTCGGCCTCCACCCACATGCCGCCGACCGGCGCCCACTGGCCCTTCTTCACGGACTCCTGGATGCGGGCCCACACCTGCGGGTAGTTGTCGCGCACCCACTCGTACTGCTGGGCCTGCGAGCAGGCGAAGATGAACTCCTCGTACTCCTCGGCCAGGGACGTGACGTTGGAGAAGGTGCGGGAGGTCTTGCGCTTGGTCTCGCGGATGGGCCACAGCCACGCCGAGTCGATGTGCGCGTGGCCGACGCCGGAGATGATGTGCGCGCTGGCGTTGGCGGGCTTGGACAGCACCGGCTTCAGCGCCTCGCGGACGGCGGCGGCCGAGCCCGGGACGTCGTCCAGGTCCAGCAGGTCCAGGGCGTGGTCGAGCGCGTGCATGATCTCGTGCCGGCGCGGGTCGTGCTCGCCGAGCTCCACCATCAGCTCGCGCAGCACCTGGAGGTCGAGGTCGAGGTGCCAGACCTCCTCGTCGAGGACGGCGAGGTCGGCGCGCTTGAAGGTGTACAGCGGCTTGTCGCCCGCGGTGAGGACATCGCCCAGCGGGGTCGGCTCCGCGAAGTTGTTGGCGAGGATGTCGGGGTTGGAGGCCGCCTCGACCAGGTAGTCGATCCGCTCCCCGCCCGTCGCGGGGTTGGCGACACGCACGTACTGGTTGAGCGGGTTGACCGCCTTCAGCGGGGTGCCGTCGGTGAGGTGGACCAGGGCCTCGGCCTGGTTGCCGGGCCAGTCGCCGACGAAGCCGAGGTCGATGACCGCCTCGACGCGCTTGCCGGCCCACTCGGCGGGCACCTGCCCGCTCATCCGGAACCAGGTCGTGCCCCACGGCGGGCCCCACGGGGTGTCCATCGCGAAGGGCTCGTACGGGGCGGCCGCGGCCTCCTCGAAGGAGACCGGCTCGCCCGGTGCCTGCCAGGCCTCGACCGTGAAGGGGGTGGTGGCCGCGTAGATCGCGGGCTTGATGCGCTGGTCGTGGAGGCGCTCGGCGCGCTCCTCGATCCGGCGGCGTTCGTCGTGCATGAAAGTCTCCAGGAAGAGGCGGAGAGGGCGGCGGCTAGAGGGCGGAAGGAGGGGCGGAAAGCGCTTTCCGACGTCCGCCGGGAGCTTACTTCAGGTAGGCGAGGCCCGGGTGGGCGGCCTTGTAGCCCTCGACCAGACGGCGGGCCACGTTCACGGAGTCGACCAGCGGGTGCAGCGCGAAGGCCTTCACGGCCGTCGTACGGGAGCCGGACTCGGCGGCGGCGAGCACCTCGCGCTCGACGGCCTTGACCGCGCAGACCAGGCCGGTGGCGTGGTCGGGCAGCGGGGCGACCGAGACCGGGTGGGCGCCGTTGGCGTCGACCAGGCAGGGGACCTCGATCACGGCGTCGGTGTCGAGGACCGACAGGGTGCCCTGGTTGCGGACGTTGAGGATCAGGGTGGTGCGCTCGTCGCGGGCGATGGCCCGCATCAGGGCGAGGGCGACCTTCTCGTAGCCGCCGGAGAGGTCGTCGGCGTCGCGCTCGCCGGCGCCGGCGGTCTCCCGGTTCTCGGCCATGTACGTGGCCTCGCGCTCGGCGCGGGTACGGTCCCAGGCGGCGAGGGCCTGGGCGTCGGGGTCGCGCATCTCCTCGTAGAAGTGCGCCTGCTGGTCGCGCAGGAAGGCGCCGCGGGTCTTCTCGGCCTGCTGGTAGGCGCGGACGGCCTCGCGGTTGAAGTAGTAGTAGTGCAGGTACTCGTTCGGGATCGCGCCGAGGGACTGGAGCCAGTCGACGCCGAAGAGCTTGCCCTCCTCGAAGGAGCCGAGCAGGTCGGGGTCGGCGAGCAGCCGCGGCAGCTCGTCCCGGCCGGCGATGCGCAGGCCGCGGACCCAGCCGAGGTGGTTGAGGCCGACGTAGTCGATCCACGCTTCCTTGGGGTTCCCGCCGAGGACCCGGGCGATACGGCGGCCGAGGCCGACCGGGGAGTCGCAGATACCGATGACGCGGTCGCCGAGGTGGCGGGACATGGCCTCGGTGACGAGACCGGCCGGGTTGGTGAAGTTGATGACCCAGGCGTCGGGGGCGAGGCGGGCGACCCGCCGGGCGATGTCGACGGCGACCGGGACCGTGCGCAGGCCGTAGGCGATGCCGCCGGCGCCGACCGTCTCCTGGCCGAGGACGCCCTCGGCGAGGGCGACGCGCTCGTCGTTCGCCCTGCCCTCCAGGCCGCCGACGCGGATCGCGGAGAAGACGAAGTCGGCGCCGCGCAGGGCCTCGTCGAGGTCGGTCGTGGCGGTCACCTCGGGGGCGTCCGGCACACGGGCGGCCTGCTCGGCGAGGACCCGGGTCACCGCGGAGAGCCGGCCGGCGTCGAGGTCGTGCAGGACGACACGGGTGACGCGCCCTTCGCCGCGGTCGCCCAGGAGGGCGCCGTACACGAGCGGCACGCGGAAACCGCCGCCGCCGAGAATAGTGAGTTTCACCGGGTTCCTCCGAAGACGCCCCGGCGTTCAGGCTGGGGGGAGAACGGGCTGCTGCGCAACAGGTCGGGGAGAGGGGAGTCGGCGTGCGTGCGGACGGCCGTCCGCACGGGGTGAGCCGGGAGCCTCCTTCGCTCGCGAGGGGGAGCCTTCAAGCTTGCACCTTTCCTGCCAGGACCACCTCGACGCCCGCCTCCTCCAGGGAGGAGCGGGTCGCCGGGTCGGCCGGGGCGTTCGTGACCACCACGTCCAGGTCCTCGGGACCGCAGACCTTCGCCATCCCCGTACCCGGGAACTTCGCCGCGTCGGCGAGGAGGACGACCTTGTCGCTCGCCTTGATCATGGCGCGCTTGACCGGCACCTCGACGACCGTCGTGTCCATCACCTGCCCACCGGGGCGCACTCCACTGGTGCCGAGGAAGAGCCAGTCCGCGTGCAGCTGGCGCAGGTTGTCCTCGGTGAGGAAGCCGACCAGGGAGCGGTACTCGCGGCGGACCATGCCGCCGAGCAGCACCAGCTCGATGCCCTCGTCGTCGGCGAGTTCCTCGTAGACCACCAGGTTGCTGGTGATCACCGTGAGGCGGCGGCCGTGCAGCTGACGGGCCAGGCGGTAGGCGGTCGTGCCGATGTCGAGCAGCACGGACTGGCCGTCCTGGACCATGGCCGCCGCGCGCGCGGCTATCGCGTCCTTCTCGGCCACCCGGACCTCGGCGACCTCGGCGAAGGGCTGGTCGCCCTCCTCGGCGCGCGCGCCGCCGTGGACCCGGGTGAGCAGCCCGTCCTCCTCCAGCTTGACCAGGTCGCGCCTGATCGTGGCGGGGCTCACACCCAGCTGCTCGGAGAGGTCGGTCACAGCCGCGGGGCCACCCGAGCGCAGGGCCCGCAGGATGAGTTGATGTCGTCGTTCTGCCAGCACGCCGTGAACACTACTCGTCATCTTCAATCATTTCCATGCTCAGTTCTGCTCAGGTATTGACCAATCGTGCGGAGCGGCGCACGATTCCGGTCATCGAAATTGACGAGTTTTGACGAGAGGCTGCGCGCGTGGACGACGACAGGCCCGACGTGCTCCTGACCGGGCTGCTCTTCTACGACCTCGTCCTCACCGGGCTCGGGAAGCCGCCGACGCCGGGCGAGGAGATCTGGACGGGCGGCATGGGCTGCGGCCCCGGCGGCATCGCGAACCTCGCGGTGGCCGCGTCCCGGTTCGGCCTCGGCACCTCGCTGGCCACGGTCTTCGGCGACGACTTCTACGGCGAGTACTGCCGGGACGTCCTGTGCGACCAGGAGGGCATCGACCTCTCGCTCTCCCGCACCGCGGACGGCTGGCCCACCCCGGTCACCGTCTCCATCGCCACCGGCCACGACCGGGCCCTGGTCACCCACGGCCAGGAGCCCCCGTACTCGCAGGACGCGCTGATGGGCGACCCGCCCGAGGCGCGCACGGCGCTCGTGCACATCGAGGCCGAGCCGCGCGAGTGGATCGCGAAGGCCGCCGCGAACGGCACGCACATCTACGCCGACGTCGGCTGGGACCCCACCCAGCAGTGGTCCACCGACCTCCTCGACCAGCTGAAGCTGTGCCACGCCTTCCTCCCGAACGAGACCGAGGCGATGGCCTACACCCGCACCGACAGCGCGGTCGCGGCCCTCGGCACGCTCTCCGAGCTGGTCCCGGTGGCCGTCGTCACCCGCGGCGGGGACGGCGCGGTGGCCGTGGACCAGACGACCGGCGAGTACGCGGAGGTCCCGGCCCTCGACGTCGACGTCCTGGACGCGACGGGCGCCGGCGACGTCTTCGGCGCGAGCTTCGTCGCGGCCTCGCTCGGCGGCTGGCCGCTGGAGGAACGGCTGCGGTTCGCGGTCCTCGCCGCCGGCCTCTCCGTCCAGCGGCACGGCGGGGCGCTCGCCGCCCCCGGCTGGTACGGCGTCGACCGCTGGTGGCGCTCGCTGACCGACCCCGAGCTCAGGCGCGCGTACGGCTTCCTGACCGACCGGCTGCCCCCGGACCCCGGGCCGCCGGTCCACCACGCCCCGGTGACCCCACCCGCACGCCCCCACTGAAACCCCCTGCACCACCCCTCCCCCACAAGCCCCTCGTATGCACGTCCCGAAAAGATCCGAAAGGCGGTGGGAGCTGTGCGGCTCTCACGAAGAGGCCTGCTCCGCGCGGGCCTGGGCGGTACAGCCGCCGCGGCACTCGGCGGCCTGGCGACCGGCTGTGCCGTACCGACCGGTTCCACCGGCCGGAACATGGTCCTGTGGTACTGGAGCGGCGGTCTGAGCGACACCGTCGTGAAGAACGCCAAGGCCCGCTACGGCAGTTCGGTCGACCTGGAGGCCATCCAGATCGGCGGCCAGTACCGCTCGAAGCTCATCACCACCATCACCGGTCGCGCCCGCATCCCCGACATCGCGGGGCTCAAGGGCGAGGACATGGCCGCGTATCTCCCGAACGCGGACCAGTTCATCGACCTCAGGACGCTGGGCGCGGAGAAGTACAAGGACCAGTACCTGTCCTGGAAGTGGGACCAGGGCATCGCCGACGACGGCACGATGGTCGGCTTCCCGATCGACTGCGGGCCGGTCGCGCACTTCTACCAGTACGAGGTCTTCCGCAAGGCCGGGCTGCCGTACGAGCCCGACGACGTGACGAAGGAGCTCGACACCTGGGAGAAGTTCTTCGACGCGGGCGTGCAGTTGGGCAAGCGGGTGTCCGGGGCCAAGCTGCTCACCGACGTCAACGGCGTCTTCGAGAACGTCGTGCAGCAGGGCGCGAAGCGGTACGTCGACAAGGACCGCCATTTCATCGGCGACCAGGAACACGTGCGCCGGGCCTGGGCGCTCGCCGTGGAGGCCAAGCAGCGCGGGATCGTCTCGGACCTGGTCAGCGGCACCCCGGACCAGTTGTCCGCCATCCAGGACGGCAAGCTGCCGTGCCAGCTCAACGCCTCCTGGGCCAGCTTCGACATCAAGAACGGCGTGCCGAAGACCAAGGGCAGGTGGCGGGTGGCGCAGATGCCCGTGCGGCCCGCCAACAGCGGCGGTTCGTTCCTGTCGATCACCAAGGAGTGCCGCGAGCCCGAGAAGGCCTTCGAGATCATCACCTGGATCCTCAACGCGGCCAACCAGGCGCAGGGTTACGTGGACGCGGGCCTGTTCCCCTCCACTCCCGCCTCGTACGACCTGAAGCAGATGCAGGAGCCCGACCCCTTCTTCGGCGGCCAGGTCACCACCGACGTCTTCGGGCCGGCCGCGCAGAAGATCGTGGTCGCCTACAACAGCCCGTACGACATCGCGCTCGGGCAGCCCCTCAAGGACGAGATCAAGAACGTCGGCGTCCTCGGCAAGGACCCGAAGAAGGCCTGGAGTGACGCCATGAGCAAGTGCCGTCGCATCGCGAAGCACCTGGGGGTGAGCTACTGATGGCCGTCCTGGAACAGACCCCGCCCGCGGTGGCGCAACCGTCGACCACCAAGCCCAGAACGGGCTTTCGCAAGTACTGGCACCTCTACGCCGCCATCTCGCCCTTCTATCTGATCTTCCTCGCCTTCGGCCTCTTCCCGGTCGGCTTCTCGCTCTACCTGTCCTTCCACCGCTGGGACGGCCTCGGCTCGATGGAGTGGGCCGGGCTCTCGCAGTACCAGTACCTGCTGAGCGACAGCGACTTCTGGAACTCGATCGGCAACACGATCATCATCTGGGCGCTGGCCACCTTCCCCATGATCTTCCTGGCGATGGTCACGGCCGTGATGCTCAACTCGGCGGTCCGCTTCAAGGGCCTGTACCGCGTCGCGTACTTCCTGCCGAACGTCACCTCGGTCGTCGCGATCGCGATCGTCTTCGGCTCGATCTTCTCCACCAACAACGGTGTGATCAACGCCGTGTTGCACGGCGTCGGACTCGACCAGGTGGCCTGGCTGAACACGCCCTGGGGCATCAAGGTCACCATCGCGGCCCTGATGACCTGGCAGTGGACCGGCTACAACGCCATCATCTTCCTCGCCGGCCTCCAGACCATCCCGAGCGACCTGTACGAGGCCGCGCGCATGGACGGCGCCGGGCCGATCCAGACCTTCTTCCGGATCACGCTGCCGCTGCTGCGGCCCACGCTGCTGTTCGTGCTCGTCGTCTCGACGGTCACCGGCCTGCAGAGCTTCTCCGAACCACAGGTGCTGCTCCAGACCTCGTCCAACGACTCGACGTTCGCGGGCGGTCCGGGCCACTCGGGCCAGACCATGGTCCTCTACTTCTTCCAGCAGACCTTCGACAACAACGACTTCGGGTACGGAGCCGCGGTGGCCTGGGGCATCTTCCTGGTCGTCGTGCTCTTCTCGATCATCAACTGGCGCCTCGTGCAGCGCCGGGGCGAGTAGGAAGGGACCGCCATGTCTTCCATCAAGGGGTCCCGCCGCAGAGGGATCGCGCTGCACCTCCCGCTGATCCTCGGCACCCTGATCTCGGCCTTCCCGTTCTACTGGGCCGTGATCATGTCGACGCACAGCTCGTCGGAGATCTTCTCCTACCCACCCAAGCTGCTGCCGGGCACGCACTTCCTGGAGAACGTCCGCAACCTGTTCGACGCCGTCGACTTCTTCGGGTCGATGTGGAACTCGCTGATCGTCGCGGTGTCGGTGACCTTCCTGGTGCTGCTCTTCGACTCGCTCGCGGCGTTCGTCTTCGCCAAGTTCGAGTTCCCCGGCAAGAACGTGCTGTTCGGGCTGCTCATGGTCATCTTCATGGTGCCGGCGCAGCTGTCGGTCATCCCGCAGTTCGTGATCATGGCGAAGATCGGCTGGATCGGCTCGATGACGGCGCTGATCGTGCCGGCCGCGGCCAACGCCTTCGGCATCTTCTGGATGCGCCAGTACATGAAGTCCGCCATCCACGACGAGCTGCTCGACGCCTCCAAGCTGGACGGCGCGAACTTCCTGCGCCAGTACTGGCACGTGGCGCTCCCGGTGGTCCGGCCGGGCCTCGCCTTCCTCGGCATCTTCACCTTCATGGGCCAGTGGAACGACTTCGCCTGGCCCCTGATCGCCCTGACCAACCCGAACAACGTGACCCTCCAGGTCGCGCTGTCCCAGCTCAACGGCACGCACGGCACCACCGACTACGGAATCGTGATGACCGGAGCCCTGCTCGCCCTCATCCCCCTGCTGATCGTCTTCGCGATCGGCGCCAAGCAGATCATCGGCGACCTCGCGAAGGGAGCGGTTCGCGGATGACGAGGTATCCCCTGCTCGCCCTCCGCCCCTGGGAGGCACCTGAGGTGACCTCCTGGGGGCGGCTGCCCATGAACGCCACAGGCCGGCGCTCCGGCGCACTGCCCCTGGACGGCGACTGGCGCTTCCAGCTGCTGTCCGCGCCGGACGCGCCGGTCGGCGGTGACTGGGGGTCGTCGTACGTCCCCGGCGTCTGGACGATGCAGGGCACGGACGACCTGCCGCAGTACACCAACGTCCGGATGCCGTTCCCGGACTTCCCGCCCGGCTCGCCCGACGCCAACCCGACGGGCGTGTACGAGCGTGAGGTGGACGTGCCCGCCGAGTGGGCCGGGCGCCGGATCGTGCTCCAGGTCGGGGCCGCCGAGAGCGTGCTGCTCGTGCACGTGGACGGGCGGCCCGTCGGCATCTCCAAGGACTCCCATCTGGCCGCCGAGTTCGACCTGAGCGAGGTCGTGCGGCCGGGCGAGCGGTCGGTGGTCCGGCTCACCGTCGTCAAGTGGTCGGACGCCTCGCACATCGAGGACCAGGACCAGTGGTGGCACGGCGGGATCACCCGGTCCGTGCTGCTGTACGCGACCGACCCGCTGCACCTCGCCGACGTGACCGTCCGGGCGGGGTACGACGGCGAGCTGCGCGTCGACTGCCGGGTGCGGGACACACGCGGGGCGCTGCCTTCCGGGTGGTACGTCAGCGGCGAGCTGGAGGGTGAACTCCTCGCCCAGGACGCCGAGTTCGACCGCGTCAACATCGAGGACGACCGCGTCTCCGACTTCCTCGGCGAGGCCCGGCTGCACGCCACCGTGCCCGAGGTCCGCACCTGGAACGCCGAGACGCCGGAGCTCTACGACCTCACCGTCCGGCTGCACCGCCCCGACGGAACGGTCGCCGACACCTCGTACCAGCGCATCGGCTTCCGCGACGTCGAGATCAGCGGCCGGGACCTGCTGGTCAACGGTGAGCGCGTGTACATCCGGGGCGTGAACCGGCACGACTTCCATCCGCTGACCGGGCGGACCGTGTCGTACGAGGACATGCGCGCCGATCTGGTGCTGCTGAAGCGCTTCGGGTTCAACGCGATCCGCACCTCCCACTACCCGAACGACCCGACGCTGTACGACCTCGCGGACGAGCTCGGCTTCTACGTGGTCGACGAGGCGGACGTCGAGTCGCACGACCACGCGCACGAGATCGCCGACGACCCGCGCTATCTCAACGCCTTCGTGGACCGGGTCTCGCGGATGGTGCTGCGGGACAAGAACCACCCCTCGATCATCATCTGGTCCCTGGGCAACGAGTCCGACTACGGCGCCAATCATGACGCGGCGGCGGGATGGGTGCGGCGGCACGATCCGACCCGGCCGATCCAGTACGAGGGCGCCGCCAAGCTCGACTGGGCGGCCACCGACGACTGCTCCGACATCGCCTGCCCGATGTACGCGCCGCTGGAGGACTGCGTCGCGCACGCCCTGTCCGGGCGGCAGACCAGGCCGCTCATCCAGTGCGAGTACTCCCACGCCATGGGCAACAGCAACGGCACGCTGGCGGACCATTGGGCCGCCATCGAGTCCACGCCAGGTCTTCAGGGCGGGTTCATCTGGGAGTTCTGGGACCACGGGATTCTGCAACGCGTGAGCGACGGCAGACCGGTCGGGCGCACTGGCGCCGGACTGTATGACAACGGTGTCGCCGCGCCCGGACATCGTTGGGCGTACGGCGGCGACTTCGGCGAGACCATCCACGACGGCGCCTTCATCGCCGACGGCGTGGTCTTCCCGGACCGCACCCCCAAGCCCTCCCTGTACGAGCACCGGGAGATCGCGGCGCCGGTGCGCATCGAGTGCTTCAAGCACGAGGGCGTCGTGCTCGGCAACCACCAGCACTTCCGGGGCCTGGACTGGCTGTCCGGCACCTGGGAGCTGGCGCTCGCCGACGGGCGCACCCTGACCGCGCCCGCCGAACTGCCCGGTCTGCGGCCCGGTGAGACGGCCGCGGTCCCGCTGCCCTTCGAGGTGCCGCACGACGGCGGCGAGGTCTGGCTGACGCTGCGGGTGACCGTGGCCGAGGACCAGCCGTGGGCGCCGGCCGGCACCGAGGTGTGCGTGCCGCAGATCCGGCTGCGCGGGCCCGCCGAGCGCGAGGACACCGCCGTGGACCGGCCCGTCGAGGTCGACGGCGAGGGCCTGCTGGTCCACCCGCTGCTCGCGGCCGCCCCCGCGCTGTCCCTGTGGCGGGCGCCCACCGACAACGACGAGCTGGGCGGCATGGCGCTGCGCTGGCGGACCTGGGGGCTGGACTCGCTGGTCCGCAAGGTGGTGTCGGTGCGGGAGGACGGCGGCCGGGTGACCGTGGTCGCCGAGTACGCCGGCACGGTCGGGGTGGTACGGCACCGGCAGGTGCTGACACCGGTCGAGGGCGGGGTGCGGATCGACGAGGAGGCCGAGCTGCCGGCCGAGTTCGACGACGTGGCGCGGGTCGGGTCCGTCTTCGAGACGGCGCCGGGCCTGGACCTGCTGGAGTGGTTCGGGCAGGGGCCCTGGGAGTCGTATCCCGACCGCAGCGCGGGCGCGCCGGTCGGCCATCACTCCCTGCCCGTCGACGAGTTGTTCACCCCCTATCTGCGTCCGCAGGAGAGCGGCGGGCGGCACGGTGTACGGCGGTTCAGGCTGTCGGCGCCGGACGCCACCGGTCTCGCGGTCGAGCTGGACGAACCGCGTCAGGTCTCCGTCACCCGGCACCGCGCCGCGGATCTGACGGCCGCCACGCATCACGACGAGCTTGTGCCGCGGGCCGGGTGCGTGGTGCACCTGGACGCGGCGCACCGGGGCCTGGGCACGGCGTCGTGCGGCCCCGACACCTTCCCCGAGTACCGCATCGCGGCGGGCGTCCACCGCTGGAGCTGGACCCTGCGCGTTCTGTAATCCCCCGCGAACCCCCCGCGCCTTTCCCCGCTCATGTCACCTCTCACGGAGCACACGTGTGTACTTCGCATGACCACAACCAGGGCGAGGCCGCGCAGGCCGATGCCGGAAGACGCAGCTTCCTCCGGGCCACCGCGCTGCTCGGCGCCGCCGCCACCGCCGGGGTCGCCCTGCCGGCCGTGGCCGAGGCGGCGCCCGCGACCGCGAGCGGCTGGCGGCCCGACTCCACGAGCCGCCGCTTCACGCTCGCGGTGATGCCGGACACCCAGTACCTCTTCGACGGGCCGAGCATCGACAAGGCACCGGTCGAGGCTTCCTTGCGCTATCTCCTGGAGCAGGGCGACGAGTCCGGCGAGAACATCGTCTTCCTGTCCCACCTCGGCGACCTCACCCAGAACGGCGCCACGGCCGAGTTCGCCGCGATCAGCGAGGCGTTCGAGCTGCTGGACCGCAAGGGCGTGGGCTACAGCGTGCTCGCAGGCAACCACGACGTGAAGTCCTCGACGACCGACCAGCGCGGTGCGACGCCGTACCTGGACGCGTTCGGGCCGCAGCGCTTCAAGGGGAGGAAGACGTTCGGCGGGGCGTCCGACGACGGCTACAACACCTACCACCTGTTCCGGGCGGCCGGGCGCGAGTGGATGGTGCTCGCGCTGGACTGGCGGCTGTCGGACAAGGGTTACGCCTGGGCGAAGGACGTCCTCGCCCGGCACCCGAAGACGCCGGTGATCCTCACCACGCACGAACTCGTCGTCGAGGACGACCAGTTGTCGTCCTACGGCCGGCAGCTGTGGGACCAGCTGGTCGCGGACCACGACCAGATCTTCCTCACCCTCAACGGCCACTACTGGCCGGCCGGGCGGGCGACCCGCAAGAACGCGGCCGGCAACGACGTCCACCTGCACCTGACGAACTACCAGAACCGCTACTTCGGCGGCGCGGCGATGATCCGCCTCTACCGCTTCGACCTGGACCGGAACGTCATCGACGTCGAGACGGTCTCCCCGTGGATCCTCGGCCGGGCGAAGAAGGGCCTGAACGAGCTGGAGCGGCAGGAGATCGAGCTCAGCGGCGACGCCGACCGCTTCTCCGTCGACATCGACTTCGCGGACCGCTTCGCCGGTTTCGACCCGGTGCCGGCGCGTCCGGCACGGCCCGCCTCGCAGCTGCTGGTCCGGGGCACGGCCGCGTACTGGCGCTTCGACTCGGCGGTCTCCGGCACGGTCCGTGACCTGTCCGGCAACGGCAACGACCTCACCGTGGTGTCGGTGGGCGGCGGCACGCTCGGCTGGTCTGCGGACCACCACCCGGATCAACCGGGCCACGGCAGCCTGGAGTTCACCGGCTACAAGTCGCCGCTGAAGGGCGCCTATCTGCAGACGGTCGACAAGGCGCCGCTCAACTCGGCGGTGTTCAAGGACGGTTACACCATCGAGGTGTTCTACCGGATGCCGGCCGACTGGGACCCGGACCACAACGCCTGGGCGGGACTGGTCAGTCGGCGGGGCACGGGCGGCGCGGCGGGCAAGACCGGCGACGACCCCGACGAGCCGCTCGCCACCCTGTCGCTGTCGAACGACCGCGAGCCGCAGTGGGCCATGCGCCCGCTGAACCAGGAGGGCATCGCCACCAACTGGGGCCAGGAGACTCCGCTGGAGACCTGGTGGCACCTCGCCGTCGTCAACGACGGCAGGCACACCACGATGTACGTCCAGGGCTGCCCGGTGGTCCGCAACCCGAAGGCGTCCGCCGTCGGGATCACCTCGGTCGGAGAGCCGTGGCTGCTGGGCGGCTACACCTACGCCGACCAGATCGACCAGATCCTGCACGGCCGCCTCGGCGACGTCCGGATCGTCTCGCGGGCGCTGCCCGTCACCTCCTTCATGACCCACTGACGCCCTTCCCAGAGGACCTTTCCAAGATCATGACCGAGCAGCAGCTGCCCGCCTGGGCCGACCCGTCCGTCTCCCCCGCCGACCTCGACGCCCAGGGTGTGTCCCGGCGTCAACTCATGCGCCGCGCGGGCCTGTTCGGCGCCGCGTTCGCCCTCGGCTCGGCGGCCACGCCCGCGTTCGCCGCGTCTTCCCCTTCCTCCTCCTCCGACGGGAAGGGCTTCGGCGGCGACGACCCGCGCCTGGCCTACCTGGTCGGCGACCACCACGTGCACTCCGTCTACAGCCACGACGCCAAGTACACGTTCTCCCAGCAGGCGCAGGCCGCCGCCAAGTACGGCCTGGACTGGATGGTGTTCAACGAGCACTCCAACTTCGGGCACGCCTACTACGGCGCGAAGATGGAGCACGCGGAGATCCTCAAGGCCCGCGCCGAGAACCCGCGTCAGCTGATCTTCCAGGGCCTGGAGTGGTACATCCCGGCCGCCGAGCACTGCACGATCTTCGCCGCCCCCGGTCCCAACGAGACCGACCTCCTCACCCAGTTCGAGCTGGCCTACGACGGCAAGCTGCTCGGCTACACCGACGGCTCGGCCACCGGCACGGACACCGCCCGCAACGAGGCGCACGCCGTCAAGGCCATCAAGTGGCTTGCCGAGCAGCGCCGTTCGGGTTACGTCGACGACGTCCTGGTGCTGGCGAACCACCCGCTGCGCCTCGGCATCGACTCCCCGCACGAGATGCGCAACTGGCGGGACGCGGCCCCCGAGATCATGATCGGCATGGAGGGCGCGCCGGGCGCCCAGGGCGCGGCCATCCCCGGTTGGCGCAGCAACACGTCCATCCGCGGCGAGTACGAGAACAAGCCGTCGGCCCAGTCGTGGGCGGGCTACCCGGCGGACGCGTACCTCACGTACGGCGGTTTCGACTGGGCGACGGCGACGGTCGGCGGCCTGTGGGACGCGATGCTGGCGGAGGGCCGCCTGTTCACGATCACCACGAACTCCGACAACCACCGCACGGTCTTCGACACGTGGAAGAACGGCGACTGGCAGGCCGGGCAGAACTTCGACAACACCGGCAAGCTGCCCGACCCGGTGAACACCGACACCCCGCAGCCCGGCAGCGACTTCTGGCCGGGCGAGTTCAGCCGCACCCACGTCGGTGTGACCCGCTACGGCTACCGCGCGGTGATGGCGGGCCTGCGCGCGGGCCGCGTCTGGGTGGACCACGGGCACCTGCTGGACGGCCTGGACGTGCGGCTGAAGCGGGACTGCGACCTCGGCCGCGGTGTGACGCTCGGCGGCCGGCTGCGGGTCCGCAAGGGCGAGAAGATCACGCTGTACGTCACCGTCACGACCGCCTCGCGGGCCAACCCCCAGGGAATCCTGCCCCAGTTGGCGCACGTGGACGTGATCCGGGGCGCGGTCCGCGGCGCGGTGAGCGACCGGGACAGCTGGCAGGCGCCGGACACCAGGGTCGTCCAGACGAAGGACGTGTCGGGCCGGAAGGGCACGTACACCCTGCGCGTCCCGCTGACCGCCGGGGACGAGTCCTTCTACGTCCGGCTGCGCGGCAGCGACGGCAAGCGGCACGGCGCGGGCTACCTGGGCGCCTCGATCGACCCGAACGGTCCGATCCCGCACACGCCCGGCGACGGCGACCCGTGGGCCGACACCTGGTTCTACTCCAACCCGATCTTCGTCGATGTGGCGGGCGCCTGACGAAGCGTCGGATCACGGGTCGCCGTCGCCGGGCGGCGGTCCGCTCCTGCCGTCAGGCGTAGAACCGCGACAGGCTCTGGAGGACGGCGGCGGGCTTCCCGCCGCCGTCGATCTCTATCGTGCCGTCCACGGTGATCTGCACCCCGCCCGGCACCTCCTCGACGTCCGCGAGCCTGCCGACGAGCCGGATGCGGGAGCCGACCTTCACCGGCGAGGGGAAACGGACCTTGTTCAGGCCGTAGTTGACCTTCGTGGTGACGCCCTGGACGTCCAGCAGCTCGGTGAACAGGGGGATGAAGAGCGAGAGGGTGAGGTAGCCGTGCGCGATGGGGGCGCCGAAGGGACCCGCCGCCGCCTTCTCGGGGTCCACGTGGATCCACTGGTGGTCGCCGGTGGCGTCGGCGAAGGTGTCGATGCGCTCCTGGGTGACCTCGATCCACTCGCTGGCGCCGAGGTCGCTGCCGGCGAGCTTCTTCAGTTCGTCGAGGCCGTTCACGGTGAGGCTCATGGGGTTCCTTACTGGTTGCCGTAGCGCTTGCGCACACGGGACTTGAGGAGCTTTCCGGAGGCGGTGCGCGGGAGTTCGTCCGCGAGGACCACCGACTTCGGGATCTTGTACTTGGCGAGGCGGCCGGACAGGGAGGCCAGCACCTCGTCGGGGTCGACCGAGGCACCCTCGCGCGGCACGACGACCGCGCGCGGCACCTCGCCCCACTTGTCGTCGGGCACGCCGATGACCGCGGCCTCGACGATGTCCGGGTGGGCGAGGAGCAGGTCCTCGATCTCGGCGGGGTAGATGTTCTCGCCGCCGGAGATGATCATGTCCTTGATGCGGTCGACGATGAAGACGTAGCCGTCCTCGTCGATCCGGGCCGCGTCCCCGCTGCGGAACCAGCCGTCGGTGAAGGAGGCGGCGGTCTCCTCGGGCAGCCCCCAGTAGCCGGGCATGACGTGCGGGCCACGGATCACGACCTCGCCGGTCTCGTCGACGTCGACGGGCGCCAGATCCGGCCGTACGACCCGCACATCGCTGAAGAAGTGCGGGACACCCGCCGAGCCCGCCTTGCTGACGCAGTGCTCGGCGTCCAGCAGCAGGGTGCCGGGGGACGCCTCCGTCATGCCGTAGCCCTGGAGGAAGGTGAGACCCCGCTCCCCGTACGCGGTGATCAGCGGCGTCGACACCGGGGAGCCGCCGCAGGTCAGGATGCGCAGGGAGGACAGGTCCGCGTCGGCCCAGCGCGGGTGGCGGGCGACCTGCTCGAACATCGTCGGCACCCCGAACATGAAGGTGATCCGGTGCTGTTCGATCAGGTCGAAGGTGGCGCCCGGGTCGAAGGCCTCGACCAGGACGCAGGTGCCGCCCTTGAGCAGCACCGGGAGCGTCAGCATGTTCAGGCCGGCCGTGTGGAACAACGGCGCGGAGACCAGGGCCCGTTCGTCGGCGATCAGGTCGGTGTCGACGAGGACGTTGACGGCGTTCCAGGTCAGGTTGCCGTGCGTGAGCATGGCGCCCTTGGGACGGCCCGTCGTGCCCGAGGTGTACATGATGATGCAGGTGTCGTCGGCGACGACCGGCTCATCGATCCGCTCGGCTGCGGCCGAGGCCAGCAACTCCTCGTATTCGGCGCCCACTTCGACGTACGCCCGGACATCGGTGTCGCCGGGCAGCCCGGCGACCAGTCCCGCGTGCGAGGGGCCGTAGACGAGCGCCTTCGCGCCCGAGTCGGAGAGCTGGAAGGCGATCTCCGGCCCGGCCAGCCGGGTGTTGAGCGGCACGAAGACCGCGCCGAGCGTGCCGGCCGCGAACAGTGTCTCCAGGTAGGAGGGGTGGTTGGGGCCGAGGTAGGCGATGCGGTCGCCGCGCCGGATGCCGCGCGAGCGCAGGGCGTGGGCGAGGCGGGTGGTGCGGTCGTACAGCTGCGCGTACGTGAGCGAGGTGCCGCCGTGGATCAGGGCGGTGCGGTGCGGGGTCTTGCGGGCCCGGCGTGCGGGCCACGAACCCAGTCCCTCATTGCGCATCTACGGCCCCTTATGGCTTGGTCAGCCCGAGCAGGCGGGCGGCGTTCTCCTTGAGGATCCTCGGCTTGACCTCGTCCTTGATCGACAGCTTCTCGAAGTCGGCGAGCCAGCGGTCGGGGGTGAGGACGGGGAAGTCGGAGCCGAAGAGGACCTTGTCCTTGAGCAGGGTGTTCGCGTACTGCACGAGCTGTGGTGGGAAGTACTTCGGCGACCAGCCGGACAGGTCGATGTGCACGCCCGGCTTGTGCGTGGCGACGGCGAGCGCCTCGTCCTGCCAGGGGAAGGACGGGTGCGCCAGGATGATCTTGAGGTGCGGGAAGTCGGCCGCCACGTCGTCCACGTGGAGGGGGTTGGAGTACTTGAGGCGGATGCCGCCACCGCCCGGGACCCCGGCGCCGATGCCGGTCTGGCCGGTGTGGAAGAGGGCGATGGTGCCCGTCTCCTCGATCACCTCGTAGAGGTCGTACGCCACCGAGCGGTCGTTGGGGAAGAAGCCCTGGATGCTGGGGTGGAACTTGAAGCCCTTCACCCCGTACTCCTCGACCAGGCGCCGGGCCTGCTTGACGCCGGCCTTGCCGCGGAAGGGGTCGATGGAGGCGAAGGGAATGAGGACGTCGGAGTTGGCGGCCGCCGCTTCCGCGACCTCCTCGTTCGGGACGGGCGCGGTGCCGGTCGCGGACTCGGCGTCCACCGTGAAGATCACGGCGGCCATCTTCCGCTCGCGGTAGTACGCGGCCGTCTCCTCCAGCGTCGGCTTCCGTTTGCCCTCGACCTTGAAGTAGGCGGAGGAGGCGTCGTGCAGGTCGTCGTCCAGGGAGGAGTGGCCCTTGGAGGAGACCTCCGCGTGGGTGTGGACGTCGATCGCGACCAGTTCCTCGATGTTCATCAGGCCTCCGGGAACTTCGGCGCCGGGATGCCGACCGACTGGAGCTCGGCGCCCACCGACGTCGGGAAGGCGTCGGCCAGGCTGTCCGGGGTCCAGCCGCCGTCGGCGTACGCCGCCCTGATCTCCTGCGGATGGGACCAGAGTGCCACCTTGTCGCCGCCGATGCCGATGGCCTGGCCGGTGATGCCACGGGCCGCCTCGGAAGCGAGGAAGGGGACCAGGGCCGCGCAGTCCTCGGGGGTGCCGAAGCCCTCGCCCTTGCGCAGGAAGTCCGGGAAGGGCTGCCCGTTCTTCAGGGCCTCCACGTAGGGGGCGAAGGCGGGGATCGTCTCGGTCATCGCGGTCGCGGCGACCGGCACGATCGCGTTGACGGTGATGTTCGCGCGGCCCAGCTCCATCGACCAGGTACGGGCCATGGCGGCGATGCCGGCCTTCGCGGCGGCGTAGTTGGTCTGGCCGAAGTTGCCGCGCTGGCCGGCCGGGGAGCCGACCAGGATCAGCGTGCCGCCCTCGCCCTGCTCACGCATGCGTACGGCGGCGGCGCGGGCGCAGGTGAAGGTGCCCTTGAGGTGAGTGGTGATCACCGCGTCGAAGTCCTCGTCGGTCATCTTCCACAGCACCTTGTCGCGCAGGATGCCGGCGTTGGTGACCAGGATGTCGAGCCGCCCGAACTCCGCCACGGCCCGGTTCACCAGGCGCTCGGCGGCCTCGGTCGTGCCGACCGGGACGACCTCGGCCACGGCGGTGCCGCCCGCCTCGGCGATGGACTTCACGGCCGCCTCGGCCACGGCCTCGTCGACGTCGTTGACGACCACGGACGCGCCGTGGGCGGCCAGGGCGTGCGCGTAGGCGAGGCCGAGGCCCCGGCCGCTGCCGGTGACGACGGCGACCTTGCCGGTGAGATCGATGCTGGGCACGGGTGGGTCCCTTTCGCATGGGGTGCGGCTTCGAGATCGAAGCTAAGAGCAATAATTGTTGACGTCAATAGTTGTTGGCGACCTATGGGTACGTCATGCTGGAATCACCAGGACGCAACGAGCACAGGGAGTCCGCCATCACACGCCAGCACGCCACCCCGAAGCCCATCGACGTGGACGAGCCGTGGATGCGCGGGCTGCACGCGGACACGGGCTACCTGCTCTACCGCCTGGGCCTGCGCTCCGGGCAGCTGTTCAACGCGTTCCTGCAGGAGTCGGGGGTGCGCCTGCGGCACTACGCGGTGCTGCGCTTCCTCGCCACCTCCGACGGTGCCCTGCAGCGCGAACTGAGCACGCGCCTCGGCTACGACCCGAGCGCGATCGTCGGCCTCGTCGACGACCTGGAGAAGCTGGGCTTCGCCGAGCGCCGCCCCTCCCCCGACGACCGCCGCAGCCGCATCGTCGTCCTCACCGAGGACGGCCGCGCCTTCCTGCGCGACACCGACGAGGCGGGCCTGCGCGCGACGAGTGAGCTCTTCGAGCCGCTCGACCCGGCCGAACGCGAGACGCTGCACGCGCTGCTGCTGCGGATCGCGGAGGACGGGCTGGGGTGATGACCACGCATGCCCGAGGGGACGAGATGGCCGCCCGCTCCGCGCCCGACCGGCTGCTGGCCGTGCTCGCCGCGTTCGACCACGAGCATCCGGCGCTGTCCCTGACGGACATCAGCAGGCGGGCCGGGCTGACCCTCACCACCGCGCACCGGCTGGTCACCGCGCTCACCGAGTGGGGCGCCCTGGAGCGGGACGGGTCCGGCGTCTACCACGTGGGGCTGCGGCTGTGGGAGGTCGCGGCACTCGCACCACGCGGGCTGGCCCTCCGCCAGATCGCGCTGCCGTATCTGGAGGACCTGTACGAGGCGACCCACGAGAACGTGCAGCTGGCGGTGCGGGACGGCGGCGAGGTCGTCTACATCGAGTGGATCTCGGGGCGTTCGGCGGTGGGCGTGCACATCAGGGTCGGGGCGCGCTGGCCGCTGCACGCGACGGGCGTGGGACTGGCGCTGCTCGCGCACGGGGACGCCGGGTCCCAGGAGGAGTACTGCGCCGGTCCGCTGCAGTCCTTCACGCCGTACACCGTGACCGACCCGGGGCGGCTGCGCCGGGTGCTGGCCGACGTACGGCGCACGGGCGTCGCGGTGAGCAGCCGCCAGGTCACGGACGACGCGCTGTCGGTGGCGGCCCCGGTACGCGGCCCGGGCGGCGCGGTGGTGGCCGCGGTGTCGGTGGTGGTACCCCAGGCCGACGCCCAGGTCCCGGTACTGGTCCCGGCGGTACGGCTCGCGGCGCGGGGGATATCGCGGGCGTTGGGGTGGCGGCCGGAGTAGGCGCCGACCAACCGGGCGGGTCCCGGCCGTGTCCCGCTCACCCGCCCCCGATCCCGGCAGTCGCCGTGAACGTCAGCTCGTCGTCGCCGAGTTGGGCCGTGGCCCGGCAGACCAGCGTCGTGGCTGTCGCGACCTGGGCGCGGGTCGCGTGCCAGCGGGTGGTGAGGTGGTCGCCCGCCGGGAGGCGGGAGGTGGTGAGCGGGTCGAGGGCGCGGATGCTCCAGCCGGTGGGTGTGCCGAGGGTGAGCCGGGGTGTGATCCAGGGTTTGGCGGAGCCGTTGGCGAGGGTTGCGGTGACCGTGAACTCGGTTCCGTGACCGGTGACTTCGAGGGTGACGCCGAAGGGCCTGCGTGGGTACTCCGGCGCCCATGACGCGCGCATCACCTTCACCAGCTCGTCCGCGCGGGCGGGCAGGGCGGCAGCGAGGTCGTGCTGCTCGCCGGGGTCCTTGGCGAGGTCGTACAGCTCCACGTCCCACTGGTCGTCGGGGGCGCGGCGGTTCTGGCCCGGTGCGAAGCGGATCGCCTTGAGGTCGCCGTGGCGCAGGGCCTCGGCGAGGCGGTCGCCCCGGCCGTGGTCGACGGCGTTCTGCCGGGCGGTGACGCCGGCGTGGTTGCGGTAGAAGTACAGGCTGTCGTGGCGGGCGGCGTCCCGGGAGCCACGCAGCAGCGGGGCGATCGACAGGCCGTCGACGTCCGTCGGGACGGGCGCGCCCGCGAGGTCGGCGAGGGTGGGCAGCAGGTCGGTGAGCGGGGTGGGCCGGTCCGTGGTGCCGGCCGGGATGTACCGCGGGGACCAGGCGATGAACGGGACACGGATGCCGCCCTCGTACAGGTTCCGCTTGAAGCCGCGCAACGGGCCGTTGCCGTCGAAGAGTTCGGGGTCGGTGCCGGCCTCTTCGTGCGGTCCGTTGTCGCTGGTGACCAGGACGATCGTGTTGTCCGCGAGGCCGAGCGCGGTGAGCTTGTCGGTGATGTCGCCGACGAGGGTGTCGAAGGTGGTGACCTGGGCGGCGTGCCGCTTGTTGGGGCCGGTCCAGGGCCGGTCGGCGTACGCGCCGAGGTGCGGGTCCTTGCTGGGGGCGTGCGGCACGGTCGGGGCGAGGTACAGCAGGAACGGCTCGCGCTGGTGGGTGTGAATGAAGCTCAGGGCGCGTTCGGAGACGAGGTCGGGGGCGTAGACCTGCTGGGCACCGCCCTTGTTCTCCGGGATCTCCTCTCGGGTGCCGTTGCGCCACAGGTAGTCGGGGAAGTAGTCGTGGGCGTGGTGGTGGGTGAGGTAGCCGTAGAACTCCTCGAAGCCACGGGCGTTGGGGTGGCTCGGCTGGTCGGGGGCGTTGGGTCCGAAGCCCCATTTGCCGATCAGGCCGGTGCGGTAGCCGCGGGCCCGGAGCACCTCGGCGAAGGTGAAGTCCTTCTCGGTGAGGGCGCCTTGGCCGCCCGGCCCCCACGGGTTGTTCCGCACGGTGGCGTGCCCGCCGTGCAGCCCGGTCAGCAGCGAGCAGCGCGAGGGCGCGCACACCGGGGCGGCCGCGTAGGCGTCGGTGAAGCGCAGGCCCTCGGCCGCGAGGGCGTCCAGGCGCGGGGTGTGGATCAGTTTCTGGCCGTAGGAGCCGAGCTCGCCGTAGCCGAGGTCGTCGGCGAGGATCACCACGAAGTTGAGCCGCCCCGGCGACGACCGGGCGGCGGGCAGCGCCGCCGCCCGCCGAGCGTCCGGTGCGGGCCCGGCCTCGTCGCCCGGTCCGCAGGCCGAGACCGTCGTGAGCGCGGCGGCACCGGCGATGACGCTGCGGCGAGTGGGCATGCGGGGTCCCCCGGTACGACGGCGAATGCGGCTGCTGGACCGATGATGATCAGGACGGTCGGTCCAGGACCATGCACACGCTGTGAACGCTCTGTTGCATCTCTTCAGAGGGGCGCCCGGGGCCGGAGGTTCCCCCTCCATGGCAAAGGAACGATCAGGATCGGCGGCCGCGATATCCCTCTCACCGGCGAGGCGCCGCCCGCGCGCCCCTGGTGATACTGGAACGGCCCGTCCCCCTCAGGAGCCGCCCATGTCCCCGCCGTCCTGGTTCACCCGGGTCGTCGCGCGGCTGCGCACGGCGAATCCGTACGTCGTCGACACCGCGCTCGCCGCGCTGGTCCTGTTCGCCGTCTCGCTGCAGTGGATCTTCCCCGACGAGGGCGACGACCGCCTGACCTGGCAGGGCTGGCTGCTCGGCGCCGCGACGGCGGCGCCGCTGGTGTGGCGGCGCCGGGCGCCCTTCGCGACGGCGTGCGCGGTGTCGGTGGCGACCCCGGCGATGGCGGTCTACCACGCGCCGCCGCCGGACGTGGTGTGGGGCGGTCTGGTCGTCCTGTACACGCTGGCCGCCCGGTCCCCCGCGTGGCAGCGGCGGGTCATGCTGGTGGGCTGGCTGATCGGCGTGACCCTGACCATGCAGCACAAGGAGGGTGCCCGGCCCTTCGAGTACGCCTTCCACCTGCTGACGGTCCTGTGCACGTACGGCCTCGGGACTCTCGCCCGGGTCCAGCGCGCCTACACCGCCGAGGTCGAGGACCGGGCCCGGCGCCTTGAGCGGGAGCGGGCCGCGGACACCGCGCGGGCCATCGCGCAGGAGCGCGCCAGGATCGCCCGGGACATGCACGACATCCTGGCCCACGCGGTGAGCCTGATGGTGGTGCAGGCGGAGGCCGGGCCGGTCGTGGTGCGCTCGGACCCGGAGCGCGCGGAGGCCTCCTTCGACGCGATCGCGGCGGCCGGGCGGGACGCGATGGGCCAGCTGCGGCGGATCCTCGGTGTCCTCAAGGAGGAGCAGTGGAACGGCACTTCACCGCAGCCCGGCGTGGCCGCGCTGCCCGCGCTGGTCCGGCAGGTCGGTGAATCCGCGGGCCTGCGCGTGGAGTTGAGGGACACGGGGGAGCCGTATCCGCTGCCGCCGGACGCCGAGGTGGCCGCCTACCGGGTGGTGCAGGAGGCGCTGACCAACACCGTGAAGCATGCGTACGCTACCTGCGCGACGGTCGAACTGGACTGGACGGAGGACGCGTTGACGCTGACGGTGACCGACGACGGCCGGGGTCCGGCGGGTCCGGGCGGCGGGCACGGGCTGATCGGCATCCGGGAGCGGGCGGGCGCCTGCGGGGGCAGCGCGGAGGCCGGGCGCGGACCGGACGGCGGCTTCCGGGTCGTCGTACGACTGCCCGTGGCCGGCGA
The DNA here is from genome assembly GCF_040643775.1 of Streptomyces sp. NPDC047081. NCBI lineage: Bacteria > Bacillati > Actinomycetota > Actinomycetes > Kitasatosporales > Streptomycetaceae > Streptomyces > Streptomyces sp. NPDC047081. The sequence continues at coordinate 73,700 of NZ_JBEYUY010000013.1, forward strand.
CAGACGGGCGGTGCGTTCGGGCAGTGGACGGCGGGGCCCGGGGTGAGCATCCGGGTGGTCGTCGCCGACGACCAGGAGCTGGTCCGCAGCGGCTTCAGCATGATCCTGGAGGCGCAGCGGGACATCGAGGTGGTCGCCGAGGCCGGGGACGGCGCCGAGGCGGTCGCGGCGGTGCAGCGGCACACGCCCGACGTGCTGCTCCTGGACATCCGCATGCCGGTGATGGACGGCTTGGAGGCGGCCCGGCGGGTGTGCGCGCAGTCCGGTTGCAAGGTGGTCATGCTGACCACCTTCGACCTCGACGAGTACGTGTACGAGGCGCTGTACGCGGGCGCCAGCGGCTTCCTGCTGAAGGACGTGCGCCGGGACGACCTCGTGCACGCCGTGCGCGTGGTCGCGGCCGGCGACTCGCTGCTCGCGCCGACGGTCACCCGGCGGCTGGTCGCGGACATCGTGCGCCGCCGCCGGGAGGAGGCCGCCGCGGAGGTCCCCGCCGAGCGCCTGGACGTCCTCACCGCCCGCGAGACGGAGACCCTGCGGCTGCTGGCCCGCGGCCTGTCCAACTCCGAGATCGCCACGACCCTGTTCGTCAGCGAGCACACGGTGAAGACGCATGTGAGCAACGTCCTGAGCAAGCTGGGCCTCAGGGACCGGGTGCAGGCGGTGATCTGCGCGTACGAGACGGGTCTGGTGACTCCGGGAGCCCCCTAGGGGGTGTCGAGTTCCTCGAAGAGGGTCAGCTGGAGGGCGCCCGGGGCCTCCAGCCTGGAGTTCAGGGAGTTCCAGGGGGTGCGGGTCGGCTCGGCGAGCACCTCGGCTCCGGCGGCGGCCAGCCGTGCCGTGGCGGCGGTGGAGTCGGCGACCTGGAAGGCGACCCGGATGTGGCCGGCGACGCGGTGGCCCACCTCGACCTGGTCGATGAAGTCGGCGTGGTTCGGATCGGTCAGCTCCAGCGTGGCCCGGCCCGCCTCCAGGATGGTGACCCGGCCGTCGGGCGAGGAGTACGCGGCCCGCTCGGGCAGGCCGAGGACGTCCCGGTAGAAGCGCAGGGCCTCGTCGTAGTCCTCGGCGGTGACGACCAGTCGGAGTTCACGGACGGCGGGCTCCTCGGACATACGGGCTCCTTCGGGATCGCGCGGACGGAAGGATCAACTCCCGGACCTGCCGGGGGATTCCCTCCCTCCGAGGAGTGAGTCGCGCCGCCGTCTCCCCCGTACGACGGAGTCCTCGAAACCGCTCCCTCCGGCGATCCGGGGGCGCCCCCGCCGGGACGAGCCTGGGGGCGTCAGGAAACCGACGAATCGCCGGGAGGCATCGTGCTCTCCACCCTCGCCCGGGCAGCGACCCGCCGCCCGCTGACCGTCATCCTTCTGTGGGTGCTCTTCCTGCTGCTCGGCTTCGGCCTCGGCACGGGCGTCTTCGGGCGGCTGTCCGACAACGTGCCCGAGGTCCCCGGCACCGAGTCGGAGCGCGCCGCCCAGTACCTCGACCGCACCGACCCGACGGGCGAGTCGATCACCGGCGTCGTCGAGGGCGTCGCGGTCACCGACCCCGGTCTGCGCGGCCAGGTCGAGCGGGCCGTCGCGGACGTACGGACCATCGCCGGGGTCGCCGCCGTACCGGATCCGTACACCACGCGCGGTCTGACCGCCGAGGACGGACGGGCGCTGATCGTGCCCGTCACCCTCAAGGGCGGCCTCGACGACGACGCCGAGGAGCGGGCCGTGGACGCGGCGGCCGACCGGATCAAGCAGATCGACGCGCCCGAAGTCCACGTCAGCGGCGGCCCGTTGCTGGGCAAGCAGCTCGGTGAGCGGGCCCAACAGGACGTGAAGAACGCCGAGTTGATCTCGCTGCCGGTCGTACTCGCCCTGCTGCTCGTGGTGTTCGGCGGACTGCGCGCGGCGGCGCTGCCGCTGGTGATCGCGGTGAGCGGCATCGCGGGCGCGTTCCTGGCGCTGTTCGCGTTCAGCGAGGTCACCGACATCTCGGTGTACGCGATCCAGGTCACCACCATGCTGGGGCTCGGACTCGCCGTGGACTACGCCCTGTTGATGCTGGTCCGCTTCCGCGAGGAGCGCCGGGACACCGAGGACGTCGTCGAGGCCGTGCACCGCACGGTCGCCGCGGCCGGCCGGACCGTCCTGTTCTCCGGCCTCACGGTGGCGGTCAGCCTGACCGGCCTGCTGGTCTTCCCGAGCGTGTTCCTGCGGAGCATGGGCCTGGCGGTGGCGGCGGTCGTGGTCATCGACATGCTGGCCGCGGTCACTCTTCTCCCCGCCCTGCTGACCAGGTTCGGCGGAAAGATCGCGCCGGCGAAGACCCGCCCGGAGGGCGAGGAGGGCCGCTTCTTCGCCCGCGTGGCCCGCTTCGCGACCCGCCGCCGTATCGCCGTCGTGGCCACGGTCGTCCCGGCCCTGCTCGTCCTGGCACTCCCCGTCACCGGCATGAAGATCGAGATCGGCGACGCGACCCAGCTCCCGTCGAGCACGGAGGCACGGCAGTTGTACGACACCGTGGACGCCCACTTCCCGGCAGGGACCGGTGTCTCGCCGGTCACGGTGGTCCTGAAGCCGGGCACGGACGCGGGCACGGCGGACCGCATCCGCGCCCTCTCTCCCACCTCCGGCTCGCGCCAACTGCCGGGCGGTGCAACGGTCGTACAGCTCCAGCCGTCGGGCAGGGTGGACGGCGCCGAGGCCACCGACCTCGTCCAGCGGGTCCGTGACATCCGCGGCGGCGAACCGGTCGAGGTCACCGGCCCGGCCGCCCGCCTCGTCGACTTCCGCGCGATGCTCTCGGACCGCGCGCCCTGGGCGGCGCTGACCGTGCTGGCCGGCATCTTCGCCCTGCTGTTCGCCTTCACCGGCTCGGTCCTGATCCCGCTGCGCACGATCCTGACGACGCTGCTCAGCCTGGGCGCCGCGCTGGGCGTGACGGTCTGGGTCTTCCAGGACGGCCACCTGGCCGGAGCGCTGGGCGCCGAGGGCCTGGGCGCGCTCAGCCTCACGGCACCGCCGCTGATCGTCGCGATCGCCTTCGGTCTGGCCATGGACTACGAGCTGTTCATCCTGGCCAGGATGCGCGAGGCCCGGCAACGGACCGGCGACGACCAGGAGGCGGTGGTCGAGGGCCTGCGCCGCTCCGGCCGGGTCGTCACCTGCGCGGCCCTCCTCCTCGCGGTGGTCTTCGGTGCCTTCATGACGGGCGGCTTCTCCCCGATCCTCCAGATCGGCCTGGGCCTGACGCTGGCGGTGCTGATCGACGCGACGGTGGTACGGATGCTGCTGGTCCCGGCGACGATGGCGCTGCTGGGGCGGCGGGCGTGGTGGGCGCCGAGGCCGCTGCGGCGGGCGCACGAGAGGTTCGGGGTGAGCGAGGAGGCGGCTCCCCGGCCGCCCGCGACGACGGGCGTCTGAGGCCGGCGGCTACTGGGCGGACGTCAACCGCTCCTGGTAGCCGGTGACTTGGACCTTCTTCCCGGACGGCGGGACCACGGCGAGCGCCATCAACGACTCGGTGCGGGTCAGGATGGTGACCGAGGTCCTGCCGTCCAGGTAGATGTCGCTGATCACGGGCAGGTTCTTCAGCTTCAGGTCACCGCCGCCGCAGTCGGCCTTGCCCCAGTTCTTGTACTGCACCCCGAAGTCGTAGAGGACCAGCGCACCACCGTCCTCGGTCTTCATCCCGTACGCGGTGTCGCCGCCGCCGGAGCCGGCCGCGTACTCGCCGTCCACGCACTTGTCGGCGGCCGGGGCGCGATCGGCGTAGGCCTTCTTCCAGTCCTTGACGGCTGTCGTGTCGGCGAAGGAGGCCGCGGCCTTCGTTCCTCCGGTCACATAGAAGTCCTGGGAGAGGCTGACCAGGTCGCCGAGCGGCAGGGACCCCACCCGTCCGGTCGCCGCGAGCGGGGTGGCGAAGCCGTCGCCGTCCACGTCCACGGCGGGCGGCTTGCCGGTGACCTCGCCGACGGTCACCGCCCGCCAGCCCTTGCCGCCCTTGGCCTTCTCGTCCACGACGCTCTTGAAGACGATGAGCCGGCGGCGGTCCTTGGCGATGCCCTCGCCGGTGATCGCCGTGTTCACCATGAAGAAGTCCGCGGAGCCCTTGCGCGGGATGTAGAAGCGCGCACTCCCGACGGGGTAGCTGAACGGGGTCTTCGACTGCTCCTGCTCCTTCTCGGACCAGGCGGGGTACTGCCGGAAGCCCGCCTGGCTCTGCGCCAGCATCGCGCCGCTCTCGATCGTCGCCGTCTTCTCCGCGTCCCGCGTGGCGTTGGCCGCGTTGTTGACCTTCACGTAGTTCCGCAGCACGGCTCGCGCGTCCGCGAGGGAGATGACCCCGGCCGCGGCCTTGCCTCCGCCCTCGGACGTGGCGGCACCGTCGGAGCCGGAGCACGCGGCGAGTGCGGTGGCCAGTACGGCAACTGCCGTGGCGGCGCGGGCGGTTGGGCCGGGACGGCGGCGCTGACTCATGTGTTCCCCCTGTCGTGGATGATCACGACAGGGTAGCGGTGCGTTCCGCAGGGTCCTCGCGCCGGGCTCAGACCGGCAGGTCGGCGCGCAACCGCCGGTCGCGCGGGGCGTGTTGGCGCTCCAGCCGGGCGTCCAGCAGACGGCCCGCGTCGTCGCAGCGGCCCGCGGCGACCAGGGCGTACAGCAGCGTCTCCTCGACCACCTCGCGCTGTGCCGCGCTCCCGCCCACCCGCCGCACCACTGGCAGCACCGCGTCCAACTCCCGTGCCGCCTCCGCGAACCGCTCCTCGACCACCGCGACGAACGCCTCGCACAACGGCACGATCACCTCCCGCTGCACCTCGTCGGCACCGAGAGCGTGGTCCCGCAGCCGGTACAGCGCCGGCAGGTCGCCCGCCGCCGCGAGAGCGACGGCCGCGTGCAGCGCGGTGAAGGCGGTCGTCGGACGCTCCAGGACATCCCGGGCGACCGTCTCCAGCACGTCGGCCGTGGGCAGTTCGCCCCGCCAGCTGTCGCTCAGCCGCGCCCGCCACAGCAGCGACCCCGAGTCGACCAGCGCCCGCACGCCTGTGACCACCCGCCCCGGTGCGAGCTGCGCGAACCAGCGCCGGCGCACCGCCGCGGGGTCGTCCAGGGCGAGTTCGTGCAGCGCGATGTGCCATGAGAAGTGCGCCCGGTGCACGGCACCCCGCCCCTGTCCGGACACCCACCCGTCGAGCCAGTCCCGCCCCGCCTCGTGCGCCCCGGACTCGTAGTGGACGTGCGCGAGAGCGTGCACGGCGTGCCCGGAGGCCGGCTCCAAGGCCAGCGCCCGGTGGGCGAGTTCACCCGCCTCCCCCAGCCGCCCCTGCTCCTGCCGCAGGAACGCGAGCAGCGAGGTGTGGAACCAGTGCCCGTCGTACACGGGCGACGTCCGCTCGACCAGCCGCAGCGCGTGCTCGTCGTCGAGGTCCGTCACCCCGGAGAAGGCGATGGTCGGCACGGCGGCGGCCAGTGCGAGCGCGTCGGCGGGGTGCGCGTCGAGATGTCGTACGAGCGCCAGGTCCCCTTCGTCGCCGTGCACCCGCCGGGTGACCGTCTCCACGAACGACCGCTCGCGTTCGTCGGCCCGCTCGGCCGCGCTGCGCTGTGCCTCGGCGAGCGCCCGCGGTACGTCGACGGCGGCCCCGCACTCGTGGCCGAGCAGGGCGAGGGCCGCGTGGCCGAGCGCGAACCCGGGGTCCAGGGCGACCGCGCGGGCGAAGGCGTCCTCGGCGCCGGCCCGGACCTTGAGGACGCGGTCGAGGCCGGTGCGGTAGGCGGCGGCCGCGTCGGCGTGGGTGGAGAGGGCGAGGCCGTGGCCGTCGACGGGGCGGCGGGAGGGGCGGGGTCGCTTGCGGGGCTTCAGGGCGAGGGGTTCGAGCAACTGCCGTGCCAGGGCCGCCGCTTGGACCCGGATCTCGGGGATGGCCGTCGTCTCCCACAGCTCGCCGCGGCGCGGGGCGCCCAGCGTGAACAGCGGCCGGTCGGCCCGCCCCTCCGCGTCCAGCAGCCGCGCCTCGACCGTGCCGACGCCCATGCCGAGGGGTCCGGCGACGGCCGCGCCCGACGCGAACAGGGAGCGCCACAGCGGATCGTCGAGCCGCCGCCCCGGCCCGGTGCAGTCGATCACCCAACCGACGCGCAGGGTACGGCCGTTGGAGAGGGTGACCACGAGTGCGCCGTCGTGCTCGACCGCGTCCGTCACCGTGCCGGTGTGCACGGTGAGCCGGCGTGCCGTGCGGGCGCGGGAGACGGACTCGGCGGTGGCGGGGGCCATGCGGTGCCGGTGGGTGTTCCACAGGGCGCCCTCACGGGCGAGGAACTCGGCGCGGTCCTCGGGGGTCAGGCTGTGCCACAGCCGCGCGGTGTGCGGGCGCAGGCTGTCCAGGGCCGGGCGCCAGTCACCGTGGGCACGCACGGAGCGGCTGACATGCCGGTACACGGCACGCCGGAGCCGCCCCAGCGAGGTGTCGTCGAGCCCCTCGGGCGAGGGCATCGACCCGGCGGGCACGAGGGCATGCGACTGGGGCAGCAGCCCACTGCGGGAGAGCGCGTGGACCGTCCGCCCTGGGCGGTCGAGGGTGAGGGCCAGATCGACGGCGGTCAGCCCGGTGCCGACGAGGAGGACATCGACCGGGCCCTCCGATGCCCGCGGCTCGGCAGTCGCAGTCGCGTGCGCGAGTCCGTCCGAGCCCTTCGACACACGCGGCTCGGCCGGCACGGCGGCGGTCGGCCGAGCCAGCGGCCCGTCCAAGGCCCCCGTCGCCCACGGCTCGGCCACGAAACGTGCCGAGGTCCGCAGGCCCGGTGGTGCCCAGGTTGCAGACGGTGCCGCAGGACCCGTGGCCAGGACCGCGGCGTCGGCCGTCAGGTGGCCCCCGTCGGCGAGCTGGAGCTCCACCCGGCCGTCGGGGGTGTCGGTACAGGTCTCGGCGCGGGTGCGCAGGCGTCGTACCGACACCGTGCCCCTGGCCCGGACGATCGCCCGCGCGAGGGTGTCGGCGAGGTAGGCACCGTACCGGTAGCGCGTCGCGAAGTCCGCGGCCGTGACGGACGGTTCGCCGTGGCGGCACAGCCAGCGGGTGAAGTGGTCCGGCTCGTCGGGGTAGCAACTCATGCCGCCCGCGGGCACGTTGAGGCGGTGGCGTGGGTCACGGGTCGCGTAGGCGGTGCCGCGGCCCGCCTCCGGCGCCGGGTCGATCAGGACCAGGTCCAGCGGTGTCCGGCGGCGCGTCGCCGTCTCGCAGAGCTGGACGGCGGTGAGTGTGCCCGCCGCGCCGGCTCCGACGACGGCCACGGTGTACCGCTCACGGACTTCGGTCACGTACGCCTCCGGGGTGCTCGGTCGTTCCTCGTCTCCGCGCTGTTGCGAACTATTCCGACCGGGATGGTTGGGAAGCCATGGCGCGACACGGATCTCACCGGATACTCAGGGCGCCGGCCGGACCGTTCATACTCTGTTCACAATCCCCGGCACTACGGCAACCGCCGTTTCAGGCCTTCCCCCAGGGAGTCCTCACAGGAATCTCAGGAAGCGGCCGGGGTATTCAAAGGATCAACAAATCTGCGCGGCGCAGGATGCACCCGGAAAAGGTGGATATCCCAGGAAGGCCTGCCGTGGGCGTCTCGCACATATCGAACCGGTCCCAGCTGTCGCAGAAGTGGTCCCGGCGGGGACTGCTCGGTGTGCTGGGCGCGGTGCCCGCCGCCGTCGCGCTGACCGGATGCAGCAGTTCGGCGGGCGCCTCGGAGGGGACGGCGAAGTCGGACACGTCGGCGAAGGCCACGGTCACGAAGAAGCCGACCGTCTCGGTCACGCCCGCCGACGGCACGAAGAAGGCCGACTTCACCAGCCCGGTCGAGATCACCGTGACCGACGGCACGCTCGCCTCCGTGAAGGTCACCGGCAACGACGGCTCCACCCTGGACGGTTCGCTCAACGCGGCCAAGACGAAGTGGACTTCGGCGAAGAACCCGTACTCGGGTACGAAGTACACGGTCACGGCGACTCCGGAGGGCGCCGCCGCGCAGACCGCGACCTTCACCACCAAGTCGCCCGGCGAGACCTTCGTCGGCTACTTCACGCCCGAGGCGGACTCGACCTCCGGCGTCGGCATGCCCGTGTCGATCAACTTCACGCACGCCGTGAAGGACCGGGAGGCCGTCCAGAAGGCCATCACCGTCACCGCCGAGCCGGCCGTCGAGGTGGTCGGCCACTGGTTCAGCGACACCCGGCTGGACTTCCGCCCGGAGACGTACTGGGCCGCCGGCACGAAGATCACCCTCAGCCTGCGGCTGAAGGACGTCGAGGGCCAGGACGGCGTCTACGGCGTGCAGCAGAAGGACGTCACCTTCCACATCGGCCGCGAGCAGATCAGCACGGTCGACCTGTCCACCAAGGAGATGGTGGTCAAGCGGGACGGCGCGACCTACGCCACCTATCCCGTCTCGGGCGGCAACGCCCAGCACACCACCTGGTCCGGGATCATGGTGATCAGCGAGCGGTTCAAGCAGACCCGCATGGAGTCCTCGACGGTGGGGCTCGGCGACGAGTACGACATCTCCGACGTCCCGCACGCCCAGCGCCTGACCACGTCCGGCACCTTCGTGCACGGCAACTACTGGGCGTCCACCTCGGTGTTCGGACACGAGAACACCAGCCACGGCTGCGTCGGCCTGCACGACGCCAAGGGCGCGAACGACAGCTCGGTGGCGGGCTACAAGTTCTACGAGTCCTCGATGCTCGGCGACGTGGTGATCGTGAAGAACTCCGGCGAGAAGACCGTGGAGGCGTCGAACGGCCTGAACGGCTGGAACCTGTCCTGGGCGGACTGGAAGGCGGGCAGCGCGGTCTGACCCCCGGGGTGGCGCGGTTGGCCCCTCTTTGCACCGTTCACGGCGTGAACTTGCCTGTCCCGAAAGGACTTTCCTTGCTTTAAGTCTTGACGGCCCTGGTACCGGAGAGCACATTGGGCCCACTTTGAGAGCGCTCTCAAGGAGCGTTCCCGAAGGGCATCCGCAGCCCATCACCCCGTACCCGGGAGGCACCCCCATGAGTGCAACCTCCGGCATACCCAGACGGCGACGCGCGCTCGTCGCCGTGCTCAGCACGCTCGGTCTGGCGGCCGCGCTGGCCACGGCCGCCACCCAGTCCGCCGACGCGTCCGCGCCCGCTCCCCCGTCGGGCTGGACGCAGGTCTTCGTCGACGACTTCAACGGCTCCGCAGGCACCGGCGTCAACACCTCCAACTGGCAGTACGACACCGGGACCTCGTATCCGGGCGGCCCCGCCAACTGGGGCACCGGCGAGGTCGAGACGATGACGAACAGCACCAGCAACGTCGCGCTCGACGGCAGCGGCAACCTGAAGATCACCCCGATCCGCGACTCGGCCGGCAACTGGACCTCGGGCCGTATCGAGACCACCCGCACCGACTTCCAGCCCCCGTCCGGCGGCAAGCTGCGCGTCGAGGCCCGCATCCAGATGCCGAACGTCACGGGCAACGCGGCGCTCGGCTACTGGCCGGCGTTCTGGATGCTCGGCGCCCCCTACCGCGGCAACTACCAGAACTGGCCGAGCGTCGGCGAGCTGGACGTCATGGAGAACGTCAACGGCATCAACAAGGTCTGGGCGACCATGCACTGCGGCACGGCGTCCGGCGGCCCCTGCAACGAGACGACGGGCCTCGGCAACTCCACCGCCTGTCCCAACACCACCTGCCAGTCGGGCTTCCACACGTACACCATGGAGTGGGACCGCTCGGTCAGCCCCGAGGCGATCCGCTTCTACGTCGACGGCGTCAACTACCAGACGGTGACCGCCAGTCAGGTGGACGCGACGACCTGGGCCAACGCGACCAACCACGGCTTCTTCGTCATCCTGAACGTGGCGATGGGCGGCGGCTTCCCGGCCGCGTTCGGCGGCGGCCCGACCAGCGCCACCGAGTCCGGCCATCCGATGGTCGTGGACTACGTCCAGGTCCTGTCGGCCAGTGGGAGCGGTACCACGACCCCGCCGACCGGCAACCGTGACGCCTACAGTGCCATCCAGGCCGAGTCGTACGACAGCCAGTCCGGCGTCACCGCGGAGACCACCACGGACACCGGCGGCGGCCAGGACATCGGCTACATCGCCAACGGCGACTGGGCCCTCTACAAGGGCGTCAACTTCGGCGCCACGGCGGCCACCCAGTTCTATGCGCGCGTCGCCAGCGGGGCCGCCTCCGGCGTGAGCGGTCTGGTGCAGGTCCGGCTGGACAGTGCCACGGCGACACCGATCGGCAGCTTCTCGGTGGACAACACCGGCGGCTGGCAGACCTGGACGACGATCCCGGCCAACATCAGCTCGGTGACGGGCACCCACGACGTCTATCTGACCTTCAGCAGCGGCCAGTCGGCGGACTTCGTGAACGTCAACTGGTTCGACTTCGGGCACTGAGCGGCATCCTCGGGGGCGGGGTCCTAGGAGTCCCCGCCCCCGGGGGAGATCAGTCCCGTCTCATAGGCGAGGACGACCGCCTGCACCCGGTCGCGCAGGTCCAGCTTGGACAGGATGCGACCGATGTGCGTCTTGACCGTGGTGGGGCTGAGCACCAGGCGGTCCGCGAGTTCGGCGTTGCTCAGGCCCGTCGCGAGCAGCCGGAGCACCTCCAGTTCGCGCGGGGTCAGGCCGGACAGGTCGCGGTGGAGGCCGGCCGGCCGGGCCTCCTCGCGATGTGTGAAGCGTTCGATCAGCCGGCGGGTGATCGCGGGGGCCAGCAGGGCGTCCCCGGCCTGTACGAGGCGTACGGCGGCGACCAGGTGCTCGGGCGTGACGTCCTTGAGCAGGAAGCCGCTGGCGCCGGCGGTGAGCGCCGCGTAGACGTAGTGGTCGAGGTCGTACGTGGTCAGGATGACGACCCTCGTGCCGTCCGGGCCGTCGGCGAGGATCCGCCGGGTCGCCTCGATGCCGTCCATACGGGGCATCCGGATGTCCATGAGCACGATGTCGGGCCGGGTGCGCCGGACCGCGGCGACCGCCTCGGCTCCGTCGGCCGCCTCGGCTGTCACCTCGATGCCGTCCGCGGCCAGGATCATGCCGAAGCCGGTACGTACGAGGGCCTGGTCGTCGGCGATGACGGCGCGCAGCGCGGGCGCGTTCATGACGTCCGCCACGGGACTCTGGCGGTGATGCGGTAGCCGCCGGCCAGGGTCGGACCGGCGGTGAGCTCGCCGCCGTACACCGCGAGCCGTTCGCGCAGTCCGATCAGTCCGCGGCCGTTGCCCTCGCCCTCGGGTGCGTCGCGGGTGGCGCCGGTGTCGGTGACCTCTATCTCCAGGACGTCCCCGGTGTATCCGACGGTGACCGAGGCGTCGGCGCCGGGCGCGTGCTTGATGGTGTTGGTCAGGGCCTCCTGCACGACGCGGTAGGCGGCAAGTTCCACTCCGGGCGGCAGCGGGTCCGGGGGCAGGGACACCGCGACGGCCACCGGTGTGCCGGCGGCGCGCACCCGCTCGGTGAGGGCGTCGAGCTGCCCGAGGCCGGGCTGCGGTTCCAGGCCGTCGGCGGGGCTGTCGGGTCGGCCGGTGTCCGGGGCGGCCAACAGGCCCATCACATGGCGCAGTTCGGCCATCGCGGCCCGTCCCCCGGCCTCGACGGCGAGCAGGGCCTCCTTCGACCGCTCCGGCGCGCCGTCCATCACCTTGCGGGCCGCGCCCGCCTGGATGACCATCACGCTCACATTGTGGGTGACGACGTCGTGCAGTTCGGCGGCGATGCGGGCCCGCTCCTCCTCGACGGCCCGCCGCATGCCCTCCTCCTGGGCCTTCTGGAGCCGTGTGTAGCGGGCCCGGCTGTCCGACAGCCGCCGCTGCCAGAAGCGGACGGTGACGGCCAGCACGGCCGCGACCAGCAGGACGACCGCGGGGCTCGACCAGCCCGGGAACGCCGGGTCGGTGTCCCGGAACGCGATGCCGGCCAGCACGGCGGCGAGGACCAGCCCGGCCGCCGCCCGCGCCCAATAGCGGCTGTACATGGCAGCGCTGTAGGCGCCGATGACGCAGGTCAGCACGTTGATCCAGGAGGCCTGGTCGCCGATGGCCAGGGCCGCCGCGAGCACCACCCCGAACACGGCCAGCGGATACCGGCGCCGGGCCGCCAGCGGCAGCGCGGACAGGACGACCAGCCACCAGGGTCCACGTCCTTCCACCACCTCGTCCACCTGCGCACCCGGTACGGGTGGCGGTGGCGGGACCGGCACCCCGTACTCGTTCTTCACGCTGATGTGGACCGGCCCGTCGCCGGGATAGCGCGCGGCCACGATCAGCGCCACGACGGTCAGCAGGACCGCCAGCACCACATCGGCGCGCACCGCCCGCCGCGACGCCGGGGCGCTCTCCGGCTCCGGCCTCAGGGCGTCGCGCAGTTGCCGGCGCAGGCCCTGCCGGTCCTCCGTCTCCATCGCCTCATTGTGGGGTGCCCCCGCCCGCTCCCGCGTCCGCCTGCACGGTCGAGCACCGGTCCCTGAGGCGTACTTCGCAGGGATGACCCCGCGCGCACGTCCTTCGCGGGGACGCCCACAAGTCGGTGCCGCGGCCGACGCGCACCACACGCCCGCGCCCCTACGGTCGCCGGGCCGGCACAGACAACTCCCTTGCGCCGCAAGGACGAAGGACGGACTCCCATGACTCACGTGATCGAACTGGCGGGCGTGGCCAAGCGCTACGACAACGCCGGCGCACCCGCACTCGGACCGCTCGACCTCGGTGTCGCCCCGGGCGAGGCGCTCGCCGTGACCGGCCCCTCCGGCAGCGGGAAGTCCACGCTGCTGAACCTGGTCGCCGGCCTCGACAAACCGACCGAGGGCGCGGTGACCGTGGCCGGGGAGCGGATCGACCGGCTGAGCGAGCACGCGCTGGCGCGGTTCCGGCGCGAACAGGTCGGCATGGTCTTCCAGTTCTTCAATCTCCTCGACGACCTCACCGTCGCCGACAACATCCGGCTGCCCGCCCAGCTGACCGGTACCGCCCGACGCAAGGCGGCGGCCCGCGCGGACGAGCTGATGGAGCTGCTGGGCATCACCCGGCACGCCCGCGCCTACCCGGGCCGGCTGTCCGGCGGTGAGCGCCAACGCGTCGCGGTCGCCCGGGCGTTGGTCAACCGGCCCGCGCTGCTGCTCGCCGACGAGCCGACCGGCGCGCTCGACACCGCCTCGGGCCACGACGTACGCGAGCTGCTGGTGGAACTGCACCGCGGCGGGCAGACCCTCGTCCTGGTCACGCACGACATGGCGCTGGCGCAGGCGTGCGCGAGCCGCACCATCCAGCTGGTCGACGGCCATCTCTCCCTCGACTCGCGTGCGGAGGCCGTCCGATGAGCCTCCTCGGCACCGGCGCGCTGGGCCGGGTCGTGCGCTCCGGGGTGGGCCGGCGCCGGGTGCAGACGACGGTGATCGCCGTGGCCTGCATGATGGCCGTCGCGGCCGCGGTGATCGCCGGGGCGCTCATCGTCGCCACCAACGCCCCCTTCGACCACGCCTTCGCCAAGCAGCACGGCGCACACATCACCGCGCAGTTCGATCCGGCGAAGGTGAGCGCGGCGGCACTGAAGGAGACCGGGCGGCTGGACGGTGTCACGGCGAGCGCGGGGCCGTATCCGACCACGACCTTCAACCGGCTGACCCTGGTGGGGCGTTCGGGTCCGCACAGCAAGGTGGACGACCTGGACCTGCGGGCCGGGCGGTGGGCGACGAAGCCGGGCGAGATCGTCCTCTCCGCGTCCTTCATGAACTCCCCGCTCAGGATCGGCTCCGTCATGAAGGCCTCGGACGCCGCCGACAGCCAGGGCCTGACGGTCGTCGGCTTCGCGCTGTCCTCCGGCCGGAGCGCCGACGCCTGGGCGACCCCCGGGCAGGTCCGCGCGCTGGCCTCGAAGGACTCGCCGGTCACGAGCCAGATGCTCTACCGCTTCGAGTCGGCGGGCAGCAAGGGGCAGATCGCCGCCGACCGGAAGCTGCTCGCCGCCGCCGTGCCGTCCGGGTCCCTGCTGGCCACCCAGTCCTATCTGGACACCAAGCACTCCGCCGACCGGGGCGCGGCGGCGACCATCCCGTTCCTGGTGGCCTTCGGCGTCCTCGGCATCGTCATGTCGGTGATCATCGTCAGCAGCGTGATCAGCGGCGCGGTCGGCACCGGCCTGCGCCGGATCGGCATCCTCAAGGCCATCGGCTTCACCCCGCGCGAGGTGGTGCGGGCCTATGTGGCCCAGGCGCTGATCCCGGCAGCCGCGGGCATCGCGCTCGGGATCGTGCTGGGCAATGTGCTTGCCGTGCCGCTGCTGGCCGACACCGCGCAGGTGTACGGGGGTGTCTCGCTGTCGGTGACCTGGTGGGTGGACGTCGTCGTACCGGCCGTCGCGCTGCTGATCGTCACGGTCGCGGCGCTGGTCCCCGCGCTGCGGGCCGGGCGGCTGCGGACGGTCGAGGCCATCGCGGTGGGCCGGGCGCCCCGCACGGGACGCGGCCAGTGGGCGCACCGGACGGCCGGGTGGCTGCCGCTGCCGCGGGCGGTGACGTACGGCCTCGCCAGTCCCTTCACCCACCCGGTCCGCACCGCGGCGATGCTGCTCGCGGTGGCCTTCGGCACGGTCGCGGCGACCTTCGCGGTGGGGCTGACCTCGTCCCTGAACGCGGTGGGCAGCGCTCAGGACCCCCAGGACCGCGCCGACGTCACCGCTGTCAGCGGCGGAGCCGCCCAGAACCGCGGGCCTGGCCCCGCGGGGGCCGACCGCAAGCCTCCGTCCGCCGACCCGGCGAAGGTGAGCGCGGCCATCAAGGCGCAGTCCGGCACCGCCTCGTACTACGGCATGACCCAGACCGACGTCACCGTGGCCGGGATCTCCGGCTCGGTCGAAGCCACCCTCTACCAGGGCGATTCGGAGTCCGGGAGCTACGAGATGATCTCCGGGCACTGGATCACCGGCGCGGGGCAGGTCGTCGTACCCACACGCTTCCTGGAGCGGACCGGGACCAGGCTCGGTGACACGGTGCGCGTGACGCTCGGGAAGGACACGCAGTCCCTGCGGATCGTCGGCGAGGTCTTCGACACCAGCAACGACGGTCTGTCGGTCCACGCGGACATGGCCAGCTTCGCGGGGGCCAGGCCCCAGGCCTTCCAGATCCAGGTGAAGCACGGCGTCTCCCCCACCGACTACGCGGCGAAGCTCGCCACGGTGGTGAGGCCGCTGGGCGGCGACGTCATGGCCAACGAGAACTCGCAGCAGGACGGCATGATCCTCGTCCTGGACTCGATCGCGGCACTGCTCACCCTGATGCTGGTCTCCGTGGCGGGCCTCGGCGTGCTCAACTCCGTGGTCCTCGACACCCGGGAGCGCGTGCACGACCTGGGCGTCTGCAAGGCGCTCGGCATGTCACCGCGGCAGACCGTGAGCCTCGTGCTCGCGTCGGTGGCCGGCATCGGCGTCTTCGGCGGGCTGATCGGCGTACCGCTCGGGTTCGCGCTGCACGGCTACATCCTGCCGGTGATGGGACACGCGGCGGGCACCGACCTCCCGCCATCGGTCCTCGACGTGTACGACGTCCCCGAACTGGTGCTCCTCGGGCTGGCCGGCATCGCGATCGCGCTGCTCGGCGCCCTACTCCCGTCCGGCTGGGCGGCGAGGGCCCGCACGGCCACGGCACTGCGCACGGAGTAGGAGCCTCAGCGCAGCTCCGCCCGGAAGGCCGCCGGGGTCAGCTCCGTGTGCTGCTGGAAGAACTTGGAGAAGTTCGCGGCGTCCGGGAAGCCCACCGCTGCGCCCACCCGGCCGATCGGTATGTCGGTGTGGGCCAGCAGGCGCTTCGCCTCCAGGATCACCCGCTTGTCGATGAAGCCCTTGGGCGTCTCGCCGGTCGCGGCGCGGACCGCGCGGACCAGGGTGCGGCGGGAGTAGCCGAGCGCGTCGGCGTAGGCGCTGACGCTGTGGTTGGTGGCGAAGCCCTTCTCCACGGCGTCCCGGAACAGGGTGAAGGTCGTGTCCGACTGGCGGCGGACCGCCTCCGCGGAGCTCGCCGCCAGATGCGCGAGGCGCAGCAGGAACGCCGTGAGGGAGTGGCGCAGGACCGCGGTGTGCAGGCTCAGCGGGAGCGTCGTCGTGTCCTCGTACTCCCGCCGCAGCTGGGCGAGCGAGGAGCGCAGGGCCGTCAGCTGGGCCTCGTCCGGGCGCAGCAGCGGCGGCAGGTCGTAGCGGTAGAGGCCGGTGGCCTCGACCGTGGCCCGGGGCAGGAAGCCGGGCTGCATGGTCAGGACGGTTCCGCGGTACTCGCTCGTCTTCGAGAAGCGGTGGACCTGACCCGGGCGGATCCACAGCAGGTCGCCGGCCGTCGCCTCGTACTCGGCGAAGTCGATCATGTGGCGGACGGGCCCCTCGTCGAAGAGCATCACGACATGGAAGTCGATGCGGTGGACGCGGTGCAGGGGGGCGTCGGCGTGCCACGTGCGGTCGGCGCCCATCGGGCCCACCTGCATGCCCACCCCGCACACACTCAGCTCGACCGGGAAGGGGAACGTTCTGATCCCGTCCACGCTGCCTTCACCGTCTCCGCCTTGGATGGTTCTGTCCGCCATGTCCCTCTCACGCCGCCCAGCTGGTACGTCCCGGTGTCCCACTTTCACCACAGGCTGGCACACGAGGACCTTCCCTCGTAAAAGTCAGACTTTTAAATTTGAACGCAACGAGCCAGAAACACCGCTGCGATCGAGGACTTCTTGAAGATGAGTACGCAGACATCGGACAGCTTCGAATGGACCGAACTCGACCGGCGTGCCGTCGACACCGCACGTCTGCTGGCCGCCGACGCCGTGCAGAAGGTCGGCAACGGGCACCCGGGCACCGCGATGAGCCTCGCCCCGGCCGCGTACACGATCTTTCAGAAGGTGATGCGCCACGATCCCGCCGATCCCGAGTGGACCGGGCGGGATCGTTTCGTTCTGTCCCCCGGGCACACCTCGCTGACCCTCTACACCCAGCTCTTCCTCGCCGGTTACGAGGTCGAGCTCGATGACCTGAAGGCCTTCCGGACCCATGGCTCCAAGACGCCCGGGCACCCCGAGTACGGGCACACCGCGGGCGTCGAGACCACCACCGGTCCGCTCGGCCAGGGTGTCGCGAACGCCGTGGGCATGGCGATGGCCGCCCGTTACGAGCGCGGTCTGTTCGACCCGGAGGCGCCCGAGGGCACCTCCCCCTTCGACCACACGATCTGGGCGATCGTCTCCGACGGCGACCTGGAGGAGGGCGTCTCCGCCGAGGCCTCCTCGCTCGCCGGGCACCAGAAGCTCGGCAACCTGGTCTTCCTGTACGACGACAACCACATCTCCATCGAGGGCGACACCGCGACCGCGTTCTCCGAGGACGTGCTGAAGCGGTACGAGGCCTACGGCTGGCACGTGCAGCGGATCGAGCCGGCGCTCGGCGGCGACATCGACGTACCGGCCCTGTACGCGGCGCTGAAGGCCGCGCAGGCCGAGACCGAGCGGCCGTCCATCATCGCGATGCGCACGATCATCGCCTGGCCCGCCCCGAACGCGCAGAACACCGAGGCCTCCCACGGCTCCGCGCTCGGCGCCGAGGAGATCGCCGCCACCAAGCGCGTCCTCGGCTTCGACCCCGAGCAGTCCTTCCAGGTCGACGCCGATGTCCTGGCCCACGCCCGCGAGGCCCTCGACCGGGGCGCCGAGGCGCACGCGGCCTGGGACAAGCAGCTCGACAAGTGGCGCGGCGCCAACCCGGAGCGCGCCGAGCTGTTCGACCGGATCGTGGCCGGTCAGCTGCCCGAGGGCTGGGAGTCCTCGATCCCGGTGTTCGAGGAGGGCAAGTCGGTCGCCACCCGCGCCGCCTCCGGCAAGGTGCTCCAGGCGCTCGGCTCCGTGCTTCCCGAGCTGTGGGGCGGCTCCGCCGACCTGGCCGGCTCGAACAACACGACCATCGACAAGACCTCGTCCTTCCTGCCGAAGGGCAACCCGCTGCCCGAGGCCGACCCGTACGGCCGAACCGTCCACTTCGGCATCCGCGAGTTCTCGATGGCCGCGGAGATGAACGGCATCGCCCTGCACGGCAACACCCGCATCTACGGCGGCACCTTCCTGGTGTTCTCCGACTACATGCGCAACGCCGTCCGTATGTCGGCCCTGATGCAGCTGCCGGTGACGTATGTCTGGACCCACGACTCCATCGGCCTCGGCGAGGACGGGCCGACGCACCAGCCGGTCGAGCACCTCGCCTCGCTGCGCGCCATCCCGGGCCTGAACGTGGTCCGCCCGGCCGACGCCAACGAGACCGCGACCGCCTGGGCCGAGATCCTCAAGCGGCACGCCACCAACCCGGCCCCGCACGGCCTCGCGCTCACCCGCCAGGGCGTGCCGACGTACGCGCCCAACCCGGATGCGGCGAAGGGCGGTTACGTCCTGAAGGAGTCGTCCAAGGAGACCCCCGACGTCGTCCTCATCGCCACCGGCTCCGAAGTGCAGCTCGCCGTCGCCGCACGCGAGCAGCTGGAGGCCGAGGGGATCGGCGCGCGGGTCGTGTCGATGCCGTCCGTGGAGTGGTTCGAGGAGCAGCCGCGCGAGTACCGCGACCAGGTGCTTCCGCCGTCGGTGAAGGCCCGCGTTGCGGTCGAGGCGGGCATCGGCCTGACGTGGTACCGCTTCACAGGTGACGCAGGACGCATCGTCTCCCTCGAGCACTTCGGCGCCTCCGCCGACGCCAAGACCCTGTTCGCCGAGTTCGGCTTCACCCCCGAGAACGTCGCCGCCGCCGCAAGGGAATCCCTTGCCGCCGCCCGCGGTTGATCCGATCGCCAGAAAGAAGATGATCACTGTGACCGAAGCAACCGCGTCCGCGGGAGCACTCAGGCGCCTCAGCGACGAAGGCGTCTCCATCTGGCTGGACGACCTGTCGCGCAGGCGGATCGAGTCCGGCAACCTCGCCGGACTCGTCGAGAACAAGAACGTGGTGGGCGTGACCACCAACCCCTCCATCTTCCAGGCCGCCATCGGCTCCGGTGAGGGTTACGAGGAGCAGCTCGCCGACCTGGCCGTGCGGGGTGTGACGGTCGACGAGGCCGTACGCATGATGACCACCGCCGACGTCCGCGCCGCCGCCGACATCCTGCGGCCCGTGTACGACGCCACCGGCGGCCGGGACGGCCGGGTCTCCATCGAGGTCGACCCGCGCCTGGCCCACAACACGGCGGCCACGGTCGCCGAGGCCCGGCAGCTGGCCTGGCTCGTGGACCGCCCGAACGTCATGATCAAGATCCCGGCGACCAAGGCGGGCCTGCCCGCCATCACCGAGGTCATCGGCCAGGGCATCAGCGTCAACGTCACGCTGATCTTCTCCCTGGAGCGCTACCGCGAGGTCATGGACGCCTATCTGGCCGGCCTGGAGAAGGCCGCCGCGAAGGGCCTTGACCTCGCCACGATCCATTCCGTGGCGTCCTTCTTCGTCTCCCGCGTCGACTCCGAGATCGACAAGCGGCTGACGCTCCTCGGCACGCGGGAGGCGCTCGCGCTCAAGGGCAGGGCGGCGCTCGCCAACGCCCGTCTCGCGTACGAGGCCTACGAGGAGGTCTTCGCTTCCGCGCGCTGGACCGCGCTCGCCCGCGCGAAGGCCAACAAGCAGCGCCCGCTGTGGGCCTCGACCGGCGTGAAGGACCCCGCGTACAAGGACACCCTGTACGTCGACGAGCTGGTCGCCCCCGGCACGGTCAACACCATGCCGGAGGCCACGTTGAACGCCACCGCCGACCACGGCGGGATCACCGGCGACACGGTGACCGGCGGCTACGCGCAGGCCCGCGCCGACCTGGCCGCCGTGGAGACCCTCGGGATCTCCTACGACGAGGTCGTGCAGCAGCTGGAGGACGAGGGCGTCGCCAAGTTCGAGACGGCCTGGCAGGACCTGCTGGACGCCGTCACGAAGTCCCTGGACAGCAAGGGAGTTGACGCGGAATGACCATCGTCTCCGACTGGACGAACCCGCTCCGCGACGAGCGCGACCGGCGGCTGCCCCGCATCGCCGGTCCGTCCGGGCTCGTCATCTTCGGCGTCACCGGCGACCTGTCCCGCAAGAAGCTGATGCCGGCCGTCTACGACCTCGCCAACCGCGGCATGCTCCCGCCGGGCTTCTCGCTCGTCGGGTTCGCCCGCCGCGACTGGGAGGACCAGGACTTCGCGCAGGTCGTGCACGACTCCGTCCGCGACCACGCGCGCACCGAGTTCCGCGAGGAGGTCTGGCAGCAGCTCGCCGAGGGCATGCGGTTCATCCCGGGCGACTTCGACGACGACACGGCGTTCAAGCAGCTGAAGTCGGCCGTCGAGGAGCTGGACTCCTCCCGCGGCACCGGCGGCAACTTCGCCTTCTACCTCTCCGTACCGCCGAAGTTCTTCCCCAAGGTCGTCCAGCAGCTGAAGAAGCACGGCCTTGCGAACGCGCCCGAGGGCTCCTGGCGGCGCGCGGTCATCGAGAAGCCGTTCGGCCGCGACCTGACGACCGCGCGTGAGCTCAACTCGCTGGTGCACGACGTGTTCGAGCCGGACCAGGTGTTCCGCATCGACCACTACCTCGGCAAGGAGACCGTCCAGAACATCCTGGCGCTCCGCTTCGCCAACCAGATGTACGAGCCCATCTGGAACCGGTCGTACGTCGACCACGTCCAGATCACCATGGCCGAGGACATCGGCATCGGCGGCCGGGCCGGCTACTACGACGGCATCGGCGCCGCCCGTGACGTCATCCAGAACCACCTGCTGCAGCTGATGGCGCTCACCGCGATGGAGGAGCCCATCGCCTTCGACGCCGAGTCGCTGCTGACCGAGAAGCTCAAGGTCCTCAAGTCGGTGCGACTGCCGGAGGAGCTCGGCGAGCACACGGTCCTCGCGCAGTACGCCGAGGGCTGGCAGGGCGGCGAGAAGGTGCTCGGCTACCTCCAGGAGGAGGGCATCGACCCCGAGTCGAGGACCGACACCTACGCGGCCGTCAAGCTGGAGGTCGACAACCGGCGCTGGGCGGGCATCCCCTTCTACCTGCGCACCGGAAAGCGGCTGGGCCGCCGGGTCACCGAGATCGCCGTCGTCTTCAAGCGGGCCCCGCACTCCCCCTTCGACTCCACCGCCACGGAGGAGCTCGGCGAGAACGCGATCGTCATCCGCGTCCAGCCCGACGAGGGCATGACGGTCCGCTTCGGGTCCAAGGTGCCGGGCACCTCGATGGAGATCCGGGACGTCACGATGGACTTCGCGTACGGCGAGTCGTTCACGGAGTCGAGCCCGGAGGCGTACGAGCGGCTCATCCTGGACGTACTGCTCGGCGACGCCAACCTTTTCCCCCGTCACCAGGAAGTGGAAGAGTCCTGGAAGATCCTCGACCCGATCGAGGAGTACTGGGCGAAGAACGGCAAGCCGGCGCAGTACCCCTCGGGGAGCTGGGGACCCGGGGAAGCCGACGAGATGCTCGCACGAGACGGACGGAGCTGGCGCAGGCCATGAAGATCGACCTGACCGACACCACGGCAAGCAAGATCAACAAGGCGCTGGTGCAGGGTCGCCGCGCCATCGGGACGCCTGCCGTGGGCATGGTCCTGACGATGGTGATCGTCACGGACGAGGAGAACGCCTACGACGCGATCAAGGCGGCCGAGGAGGCCTCGCACGAGCACCCCTCGCGCACCCTGGTCGTCATCAAGCGGCACGCCCGCACCCCGCGCGACCGCATGGCCTCCAAGCTGGACGCCGAGGTGCGGGTCGGCGCCGACGCGGGCACCGGCGAGACGGTCATCCTGCGCACCTACGGCGAGGTGTCCGACCACGCGGACTCGGTCGTCCTGCCGCTGCTGCTGCCGGACGCGCCGGTCGTGGTGTGGTGGCCGGTGGACGCGCCCGAGGTGCCGTCGAAGGACCCGCTGGGCGCGCTCGCGCAGCGCAGGATCACCGACCTGTACGCGGTCGAGAACCCCCTGGAGACGCTGGAGACCCGGGTCCGCTCCTACGCGCCCGGCGACACCGACCTCGCCTGGACCCGGCTGACGCCCTGGCGCTCGATGCTGGCGGCGGCCCTGGACCAGGCGCGGGCGCAGATCATCTCCGGTGCCGTGGAGGCCGAGGCCGAGAACCCGGCCGCCGAGCTGCTCGCGCGCTGGCTGGAGGCGCGGCTCAAGGTGAAGATCGACCGCGTGGTCACGGCCGGCCCGGTGGTGACCGCGGTCCGCCTCGGCACGGCCGACGGCGA
Organism: Streptomyces sp. NPDC047081; assembly: GCF_040643775.1. NCBI lineage: Bacteria > Bacillati > Actinomycetota > Actinomycetes > Kitasatosporales > Streptomycetaceae > Streptomyces > Streptomyces sp. NPDC047081. The sequence continues at coordinate 95,957 of NZ_JBEYUY010000013.1, forward strand.
GGTCGTCATCGACCGCCCCGAGGGCCCGCTCGCCACGCTCTCCCTGCCGGGCCAGCCCTCCCGCACCCTCGCCCTGAAGGTCCGCACCACCTCCGAACTCATCGCCGAGGAACTCCGCCGCCTCGACGCCGACGAGATGTACGCCGTCGCCCTGCGGGGCGAGGCGACGAAGGAGACGCCTTCCCATGTCTGACTCTCCCCGGCTCACCAACCGTCCCGAGTGGACGGCGCTGGAGGACCACCGTGCGGACGTGCTGCAACGGCCGCGGCTGCGTGAGCTGTTCGACGCGGATCCCTCCCGTGCCGAGCGGTACGTCGTGCGCGTCGGCGATCTGCGAATCGACTACTCCAAGCACCTGATCAACGACGAGACGCTCGCCCTGCTGCGGGAACTGGCCGCCGCCACGGACGTGTTCGGGCTGCGGGACGCGATGTTCCGCGGTGACAAGATCAACGTCACCGAGGACCGGGCGGTGCTGCACACCGCGCTGCGCGCGTCCCGGGACACGGTGGTCGAGGTCGACGGCGAGAACGTCGTGCCCAAGGTGCACGCGGTCCTCGACAAGATGAGCGACTTCGCCGAGCGGGTCCGCTCCGGCGCCTGGACCGGGCACACCGGCAAGCGCATCAGGAACGTCGTGAACATCGGCATCGGCGGCTCCGACCTCGGTCCGGCGATGGCGTACGAGGCCCTGCGCACCTTCTCGGCACGGGAGTTGACGTTCCGCTTCGTCTCGAACGTCGACGGCGCCGACCTGCACGAGGCCGTGCGCGACCTGGACCCGGCGGAGACGCTGTTCATCGTCGCGTCCAAGACCTTCACCACGATCGAGACGATCACCAACGCGACGTCGGCCAGGTCCTGGCTCCTCGAAGGGCTCGGTGAGGACAAGGCGGTCGCCCGGCACTTCGTGGCGCTGTCGACGAACGCCGGCAAGGTCACCGAGTTCGGCATCGACCCGGACAACATGTTCGAGTTCTGGGACTGGGTCGGCGGACGCTACTCCTTCGACTCGGCGATCGGCCTGTCCCTGATGATCGCGATCGGCCCGGACCGCTTCCGCGAACTGCTCGACGGTTTCCGGATCGTCGACGAGCACTTCCGCACCGCGCCCGCCGAGTCCAACGCCCCGCTGATCCTGGGCCTGTTGGGCATCTGGTACGGCAACTTCTTCGGCGCCGAGTCGCACGCGGTGCTGCCGTACAGCCACTACCTCTCCAAGTTCACCGCGTATCTCCAGCAGCTGGACATGGAGTCCAACGGCAAGTCGGTCGACCGCGACGGGCACGTCGTGGGCTGGGAGACCGGTCCGGTGGTGTGGGGCACGCCCGGCACCAACGGGCAGCACGCCTACTACCAGTTGATCCACCAGGGCACCCGGCTCATCCCGGCGGACCTGATCGGCTTCGCGCGTCCCGCGCCCGAGCTCAGCGACGAACTCAAGGCGCAGCACGACCTGTTGATGGCCAACCTGTTCGCGCAGGGCCAGGCGCTGGCCTTCGGCAAGACGGCCGACGAGGTGCGCGCCGAGGGGGTGCCCGAGGAGCAGGTGCCGCACCGCACCTTCCTGGGCAACCACCCGACGACCACGATCCTGGCCCGTGAGCTGACCCCCTCGGTCCTCGGCCAGCTGATCGCCCTCTACGAGCACAAGGTGTTCGTGCAGGGCGCCGTCTGGAACATCGACTCCTTCGACCAGTGGGGCGTCGAGCTCGGCAAGGTGCTCGCCAAGCGCGTCGAACCCGCCCTGACCGAGGGCGCGGACGTCCCCGGCCTCGACCCCTCCACCGCAGCACTCGTGGCCGCCTACCGCGAGCTCAAGGAAGGCAACTGAAATGCAGCTCGGTCTCATCGGTCTCGGCAAGATGGGCGGCAACATGCGCGAGCGGATCCGCCGCGCCGGCCACACCGTCATCGGCTACGACCGCAACCCCGACCTCTCCGACGCGGCGAGCCTCGCCGAACTGGTCGACAAGCTCGAAGCGCCGCGCGTGGTCTGGGTGATGGTCCCGGCCGGCGCCGCCACCCAGTCCGTCGTGGACGAGCTGGGCACCCTCCTGTCCCCCGGCGACACCGTCGTCGACGGCGGCAACTCCCGCTGGACGGACGACGAGAAGCACGCCGAGGAGCTCGGCGCCAAGGGCATCGGCTTCGTCGACGCCGGTGTCTCCGGCGGTGTGTGGGGCCTGCAGAACGGCTACGCGCTCATGGTCGGCGGCGACAAGGAGCACGTCGACCGGCTCCAGCCGATCTTCGAGGCGCTCAAGCCGGAGGGCCCGTACGGCTATGTCCACGCGGGCAAGGTCGGTGCCGGGCACTTCTCGAAGATGGTCCACAACGGCATCGAGTACGCCATGATGCAGGCCTACGCCGAGGGCTGGGAGCTCCTGGAGAAGGTCGACTCGGTGGACAGCGTCCGCGAGGTGTTCCGCTCCTGGCAGGAGGGCACGGTCATCCGCTCCTGGCTGCTGGACCTCGCGGTCAACGCCCTCGACGAGGACGAGCACCTGGACAAGCTGAAGGGCTTCGCGCAGGACTCCGGCGAGGGCCGGTGGACCGTCGAGGCGGCCATCGACAACGCCGTTCCGCTGCCCACGATCACCGCCTCCCTCTTCGCGCGGTTCGCGTCCCGCCAGGACGACTCGCCGCAGATGAAGATGATCGCGGCGCTGCGCAACCAGTTCGGCGGACACGCCGTCGAGTCCAAGTAGGCGCGCCGTGGGGGACCTTCTCCTGGTCCGCCACGGCGAGACGGAGTGGAGCGTGTCGGGACAGCACACCAGCTGGACCGACCTGCCCCTCACCGACCACGGTGAGCAGCAGGCCAAGTCGCTCGCTCCCCTCCTCTCGCAGCGGACCTACGCACTCGCCCTGACCAGCCCGCTCGGCCGCGCGATACGCACCGCCGAACTCGCGGGCATCGCCGGGGCCGCCGTCGAACCCGACCTGCACGAGTGGGACTACGGCGCCTACGAGGGCGTCACCACCGTCGACATCCACCGCACCCGCCCGAACTGGGACCTGTGGCTGCACGGCGTCCCGCCGGGCACCGAGGGCCACCCGGGCGAGTCGCCGGCCGAGGTGGGCGAGCGCGCCGACCGGGTGCTGGCCCGGGTCGACGCGGCGCTCGCCAACCGCACGGGTGACGTCGTCCTCGTCGCCCACGCCCACTTCCTGCGCGTCCTGACGGCCCGCCGGCTGGGTCTGCCGCCCGCCGACGGACGGCTGTTCCAGCTGTCGACGGGCACGGTCAGCCGGCTGTCCACCGAGCACGGGCGCCCGGTCATCGCCGAGTGGAACACCAGGGCGTAGACCTCGAATCCGGCCCGGGCTACAGCACGTCCCCGAACTCGCTCAACACCCCCGGTGGAGCAAGCGCGTTGACGTAGTGGCCCGGGCCGTGGTCGTCGAAGGAGTACTTGAAGGGGATCGTGCGGGTCAGCGCGAGACGGGTCGCGAAGAAAGCCAGCGGGGCGACCACGGCGAGGCCCGCGAGAGAGTCCATCTGGGGGTAGTGCAGGCCCGGTTCGGTGACCTCCGTCCAGCCTTCCTCGCGGGCGCGCACCAGGGGCCGTACCGAACGCCGTACCCCTTCCGTGGCCCGGACCAGCAGTCCGCCCCAGTCGCGGCTCGCGGCCGTGCGCAGGACGTCGCTGGGCAGGGTCAGGGCCTCGATCGCCGAGTCGGCGGCGAAGGTGAGGGCGGCGTCGGTGAGGCCGTGGCGCCTGCGGTAGTGGAACTCGCGGCCGAAGGGGGCGTACGGGCCGACCGGGCGGGGCGGCAGCGCCGGGACGACGTCGCGGTCGAAGATGTAGCGGATCAGCCGGTCGCGCAGCACGTATGTGCCGTGCGGGCCCGGCGTCTCCTCGCAGGCCCTCGCGAGGTCGGGGCCGCCGACCATGGGCTGGCCGAAGGTGTAGACGCCCTTGAGCTTCTCGGCGATGTGCCGGTAGCGCGGCTCGTGGACCAGGGTGACGGCCATGATCGCGGCCATCGCCGCGCCCAGGCTGTGCCCGGTGATGTAGAGGGCCTCCAGGCCGCTGCCGCGGGTGCCCTCCTCGTCGGGGTCGACCGACTCGCCGCGCAGGGCCCGCTCCAGGGCCTGGACGATGAGGTGGCGGGTGGCGCGCACGTTGCGGTAGAAGCCGGCGTGGACCTCGTGCCGGTGGCCCTCCAGCTCGACGGTGAGCGTCTCCGGGCGTACGTCGGCGTCGGTGAGGATGCTGATGATGTCCTCGGGCTGGGTGCCGCGGTAGCAGAGGATGACGACCCTGCGGTCCCGGTCCTGGACGAGATAGGCGGCCGAGGCGATGTACATGGCGTCCACGCGCTGCTCGAAGGCCCGGCAGCGGTTCTCCTCCAGACCGAGCCGCGCCATGATCATGGCGACGGTCTCCACGTCGCTGTGCTGCTCGAATCCGGCGTACGCGTAGGCCGCACAAGTCGCCATGGCGTGCGGAACGACCCCGTCCGGGTCGGGCTGGTGCTTGTCCTCGACGAGCCGGTCGACCAGGTCGGGGTAGACCGGGAAGCTGCTCGGGTCGGTGTCCGGCTTGCACGGGCGCAGCGCGGTGTAGCTGGGCCCCTTGACGTATGTGTCCCGCATGTGGGACCTCCCCCGGGACGTCGGCGGGTGGTGAGCACACCACCGGCGCCGCGGGCCGTCAACCGACCAGGAGTCGTTCCCCGGCCATACCGGGGGCGGCCGGATGGGGTTGCTGGGAAGCGGGGGCGCACGCGAGGCGCGCACGGGAGGTTACGACACCCTCACAGCCCCGACTGACGTGCTCAAATGCCGCTCTGCGTGCAATTGTTCGCATGGGGCGCAAGGTGGCGCAGATCGGCGCGAACCATCGCTGCGGGCGCCGGGGGCCACGGGTAGCGTGCGGCCCCTGTCCCGTACGTATCCGTGACGTCTCCGTACGTGAGGAAACGACCGATGGCCGAGACCGGGCAGCAAGAACCGCAGTACGAGAGGTACGAGGGCGGCAGTCCCGAGGCGGAGCGGCTGGTGTTCGAGCAGCTGGCCGCCGAACTGATGAAGGTGCAGGTCAGGAACCGGCGGGCCGGGGGCGGTGGCATCGCCAGGACCTTCCACGCCAAGGCGCCGGTGGCGGTGGAGAACGCCCGGCTGCGCTTCCACGACGATCTCCCGGCGGCCCTGCGGGTGGGTTTCGCCCGGCCGGGCGCCGAGTATCCGGCGACGGTACGGCTGTCCAACGCGAGCGGCATCCGGCAGGGCGACGGCTCGCCGGACCTGCGCGGGGCGGCGGTGCGCGTGCAGGTGTCGGAGGAGGAGAGCCACGACCTGCTCGCCACGAGCCATCCCGTCTCGCACGCCCGCAACGCGCGGGAGTTCGTGGCCTTCGCCAAGACGATGGCCGGGGCCAGGAGCCCCGTGCAGAAGGCTTTCGGGCTGTTCGTGAAGCTGCCGCTGGCCGTGGGCCTCGGCACCGCGAACCGGATGCGCCGCAACGTCCAGGCGGCCACCCGGCACACCGTCGACTCCCTCGCCAACGAGACCTTCTGGAGCCGGGGCGCGATCCTGTGGGGCGAGGCGGGGCCGGTGCGGTTCCTGCTCCGGCCCGCGCCCGGCACCCCGGCCGCGCCCTCCGCCGACCGCCGCGACCCGGATCTGCTGCACCGGGAGTTCGCGCACCGGCTCGCGCGGACGGACGTCAGCTACGACCTGTGCGTTCAGCGCTTCGTGGACGAGCGGCGCACGCCGGTCGAGGACGCCTCGGTGGAGTGGAAGGACGGGGTCTCGCCGGCGATCGCGGTGGCCCGGCTGACCATTCCCGGCCAGGACCTGGACAGCGCGGAGGCGCGGGCGACCGCCCGGCGCGTCGAGGACCTCGCCTTCAACCCCTGGTACACGACCGACGAGTTCCGCCCGCTCGGCAACATCAACCGGGCCCGCAAGGCGGCGTACCAGGCGGCGAGCGCGCACCGGCTGGGGCTGCGCTTCGTCACCGAGGAGCCGCTGCGCAACCGTGTCCTCGGCCGTCCGATCGAGGCGGCCTTCGCGCTCCTCAACCGCTATGTCCCCTGGCACCGGCTGCCGTTGCAGCTGAGCCTGCTGAACCTGGTGTTCCTGCGGAAGGTGCTGCGCCGCCTGAACCTGATCGACACCGAGCCGCGCGAGGCACGCCGAGGGCCCAGCGGGTGCCGGCGCCGATCCCGGAGCGGCTGCGCGGCGAGCGGTCGTACGACGGGACGTACAACGATCTGTCGGCGCCGAAGATGGGCGCGGTGGGCGCGGCCTTCGGGCGCAACCTGACGCCGGAGTACCGCCCCGACCTCTTCGACACCCCGAACCCGGTCACGGTCAGCCGACAGCTCCTGTACCGCGAGAGCTTCGTACCCGCGACCTCGCTCAACGTGCTCGCCGCGGCCTGGATCCAGTTCCAGGTGCACGACTGGGTCAACCACCGCCGTTACAAGCCCGGCGAGCGCAGTGTCGAGGTGCCGTTGCCGCCCGGCAGCGGACCCTGGCACAACACGCCCGGCGGGCCCGGCGAGAACGTGATGCGGTTCGCGGAGAACGAGGGCATCGAGGTGCCGGGCCGCCCGCCGATCCTGTTCGGCAACAACGCCTCGCACTGGTGGGACGGTTCGGAGGTGTACGGCGAGGACGAGCAGACCGCGCGGTTCCTGCGGGAGGCCGACGGCCGGGCCGAACTCCGGCTGGAGGACGGCCACTTGCCGGGCGGCAGCAACGGGCACATTCCGCTGACCGGCTTCAACGAGAGCTGGTGGATGGGCCTGAGCGCCATGCACACGCTGTTCGCCCGCGAGCACAACGCGGTGTGCGGCGCGCTGCGCGCCGAGTACCCGGCGATGAGCGAGGAGCGGATCTACCAGACGGCCCGGCTGGTGGTCTCCGCGCTGATCGCGAAGATCCACACCGTGGAGTGGACACCGGCCATCCTCGCCACCGAGGCGATCGACATCGCCCTGAAGACCAACTGGCAGGGACCGCCGCGGAATTGGCTCAACCAGCTGGGCCTGTGGCTGCTTGAGGCGCACTCGCTGACCGGCATCCCCAAGACCCTGCCGGACCACCACACCGCGCCGTACTCGCTGACCGAGGACTTCGTCACCGTCTACCGCATGCACCCGCTGGTCCCGGACGACTTCGAGCTGCGCGAGCACCACTTCGGACAGCGCCTGGAGACGGTGGGCTTCCTGGACATCCAGGGCGGCGCGGCCGAGACACAGATCCGCAAGACGGGCCTCGCGAACACCCTGTACTCCTTCGGCATCGCCCACCCGGGCGCGATCACCCTGCACAACTACCCTCGCGCGCTTCAGCAGTTCGAGCGCGACGGGGAGATCATCGACCTGTCGGTGGTCGACCTCGTGCGTACCCGCCGTCGTGGCGTCCCGCGCTACAACGACTTCCGCGAGGGGCTGCACAAGCAGCGCATCCGTTCCTTCGAGGAACTGACGGAGAACGCCGAGACGCTGGCCCGGCTGAAGGACGTCTACCGCTCGGTCGACGAGATCGACACGGTCGTCGGCCTGTTCGGGGAGAACCCGCCGACCGGGTTCGGCTTCAGCGACACGGCGTTCCGGATCTTCATCCTGATGGCGAGCCGGCGCCTGCAGTCCGACCGCTTCCTCAACGTCGACTACCGGCCCGAGGTGTACACCCCGCTCGGCATCGACTGGGTGGAGAAGGGCGACATGGACTCGGTGATCCAGCGGCACTGCCCGGAGCTGGCGGCGCTGCTGCCGCGCGGGGCGAGCGCGTTCGCACCCTGGCGGACGGTACGGCCCACGAGCGACGGGAACGTGAACGGGGGCGTGGATGACCACGGTTGACGGGCACCCGGGGCTGGCCGACCTGTTCGGCCGGCCCCTGCTCGACACGGTCTGGCACCGGCGCACCCACCGCGTCAGCCGGGGCGCCTCGGTGCCGGCAGGGTCGATGAGCTACCGCTCCCCGCACGCCGAGCAGCCGCTGTCGGAGCTGGAGGAGGCGGTGCTGATCGCCATCACCGGCTGCACGGGCCTGACCATGCCGGACCGCCCCTTCGAGGACCCGCGCGACGGCACGCCCATCATGGCCAAGCCCAACCTGACCATGGCGGGCCGCACCGCGGGCAGCCCCGACAACGCCCAGGGCACCCACTTCTTCATGATCAACGACACCGGCACGTACTACCTGCGCAAGCTGCCGCCGACGCCTCAAGAGCCCTTCAGCGCCGAGACGTTGGTGTCCCGTGCCGCACAGTCCAAGGTGCGGGTCCTGGACCACCGCCTCGACGTGCCGCAGAACAAGCGGGACTTCCCCGCGTACCTGGACTCCAACCGCTTCCTGTCGAACCTCGCCGGGACGACGGTGTTCTTCCCGGTGGTCGACCTCTCCCACCAGTACATCAACGCGTTGATGTACCTGCTGACCCAACCGGACGGCGCCCGGCCGACGTTGGTGGACGACCGCAACTTCTACCGTCCCGCCGGGGTGAGGAAGTGGGTGCGCGACGGCTTCCTCAACGCCGACCTCAAGCTCCCGCTCGGCGCACTGGGCCCGATGCGCACGCAGATCGAGGCGGACCTGCTGCTGCAGAACCTGATGCTGACGGCCGAGGCGATGGGACTCGGCGCCTGGATCCACGCGTCGATCAACCCCCAGATCGCCCTGGGCGACCCGAAGTTCTCGAAGGCGTACGGCAGGATGCTCGGCTTCACCTTCGTCACCCCGCGCTGGCGCCTGGCGGACATCTGGCGCTGGCACGTCCCGCTGCCCAAGTACGCGACCCTGCGCTCGCATCCGGTCGGGCTGACGTCGAAGGACGGCGAGCAGCTCATCGCCGCCGCGTGCCCGCCCGCCCACAAGTCCATGTCGGACGCGGTCGACTCGGTGATCGCCGCGAAGTTCGGCACCGGCGGGACCTACACCGACAAGGACGTCTTCACCCGTATCTACAAGGAGGACTACGGGCAGCGCTATCTCGCGGAGGCGAGCGAGTACGAGGAGCGGGTGATCGACTGCGCCCGCGACATCTGCGAGTACGTCATCCGCACCCACCGCCGCTTCCCCGCCCACACGGACGCGATCCACGTCCCGGGCATCTGGCTCCAGGCCCATCACGTGGAACGCGAGTACTACGAGCGGTTCTTCGTGCACGGGCTGACCGAGACCCACCGGCGGCACCGGGAGTTGTGGGATTAGAGTCCCGCTCTGTGGAGATCAACGATCTGACGCCGGCCGAGCAGCGCGTGTGGCGGGCGTTTCCGACGGGGGTGTCGGTCGACTTCCGTGAGTCGACCGACGAGGACGTGGCGGAGGGCGCGCAGTGGGGGCCCGAACGGACGGTACGGGCGGCCGTGTTGCGCGCCCTGCTGCTGAACGGGCCGCAGGAGCCGGGGGAGATAGCCGCGCTCAAGGTGGCGGGCGCCCGGATCACCGGCCTGCTCGACATGCCGTACGGCACGGCGGAGTTCGCGATACGGCTGAGCCACTGCCACTTCGACGACGTGCCGATGCTGTACGGCGCCCGGTTCCGCCAGCTCAACCTGAGCAACTCGGTGCTGCCGGGACTGACCGCGGCCACGGTGCGGGTGGAGGGCGTGCTGCGGCTGACGGATGCCCGGATCCGGGGGCCGGTGCGGCTGGGCGGGGCGCGTATCGCCGGGGCCCTGTTCATGGATCGGACGCACCTGTCGGCACCGGACGACTCGGAGCCGGTGCTCCAGCTCAACCACGCCGAGATCGGCGACGACCTGTGGGCACCGGGGATGCGGTCGCACGGCCTGGTGCGGCTCGACGGGGCCACCGTCACCGGCGCGGTGAACCTGGAGGAGGCCGAGTTCCACAACCCGGGCTCCACCGCCATCAGTGCCCTGAGCTTCGAGACGGGCTCCGACCTGCGGATGAGGTTCGCGCGCACGCACGGTCGTGTGGACCTCCGCGGCTCCCGGGTCCCGGCCCGCTTCGACCTGACCCGCGCGCACCTGTCGAACCCGGAGGGCACGGCACTGCGGGTGAGCAGCTGCACGGTCGGTGAGCTCTGGCTGCTGCGAGGCGTCCTCGACGGCGTCCTCAACCTGCGCCGCGCCCACCTCGAAGTCCTGTACCTGGACCCGGAGATGCTCCCGGACAAGGTGTTCCTCAGCGACCTCACCTACACCACGCTCACCCCGCACGAACCCGCCGAGCGCCGCCTGCACATGCTGGAGCGGGACCCGCGCTACGAACCCCACTCCTACGAGCAGTTGACCGCCGCCTACCGCCGCATCGGCGACGACTACGCGGCCCGGCGCGTCCAACTCGCCAAGCAGCGCCGCCTGCGCACCACCCGCGCCTGGTACGGCCGCCTGTGGGGCTACGTCCAGGACGTCACCGTCGGCTACGGCTTCCACCCACTGCGCGCGGCGGTCTGGCTGCTGTCCCTGCTCGCCGTCGGCTCGACCGCGTACGCCCTGCACCACCCGCACGCCCTCAAGCCGTCGGAGGCCCCGCACTTCAACCCGGTCTTCTACACCCTCGACCTGCTCCTGCCGGTGATCTCCTTCGGCCAGGAGGAGGCCTTCGCGCCGGACGGCTGGTACCAGTACCTCTCCTACGGCCTCATCATCACCGGCTGGATCCTGGCCACCACGGTCGTCACCGGCGTGACCAGGACGGTCAGCCGCCAGTGAGCCGCCGCGCCGCGTGCTGGGCGGCGAGGCGGACGGGCGCGTTCTGGGCGCCGTAACCCCGGTAGCCTCCGTCGCGCTGGACGAGTTCGAAGAAGACGCGGCCGACGGTCCGGGTGTAGCAGTGCCGGAACTCCCCGTACGCGTCGCGGTCGTAGAGGATGCCGAGTTCGCGGTACGTCGCCAACTCCCCGTCGGCGAACTCGAATCGGGCGGCGAGGTCGTCGTAGTAGTTGGCCGGTATCGGCAGGAGCAGTCCGCCCGCCTCCCGGAAGCGCCGGGCCGTCGCGACCACGTCGTCCGTCGCGAGGGCGATGTGCTGGGCGTGGACCGTGTCGTCGGCCGGTGCCGCGCCGACCGACAGGGCGATGCGGACACCGCCGTCGGCGCTGGTCACGGCGCGGCTGCGGAGCAGACCGTACGGGTCGGCGACGTCCACGCTCTCCTGCGCGGCGAGGCCCAGGACGCCGCGGTGGAACAGGGTCGCCTCGTCGAAGTGGTGCCAGGGCTGGACCAGGGCGAGGTGGTCGATGCGCCGTACGCCCGCGGTCTCCGGCGCGTGTACGACGTCCTCGAAGTCGGCGCGCCAGCTGGGCAGTTCGGGCCGGTCGGTGGCGCAGAAGAACAGCTCGGTGCCGTCGGGGGCGGCGACCGCGTCCAGCGGGGCGTCCTCGCTCGCCCGGCGCCGCGGGAGCACCGGTGCGAGGAGGGCCTCGGCGCGGCGCGCGGCGGCGGCCGGGTCGGGTGACTCCAGGCCGATCGCGGCGAGGCCGGTGCCGTCGCGCCGGGCGGCCGGGCCGGTGTTGACGAGCACCCGGGCCTCCCCGGCCTGCCAGAGGTCGACCGGCTTGCTCCGGTGCCGTGCGGTACGAGCGAAGCCCAGCGCGCCGAGCACCTCGGCGACCGGCTCGGCGTCCGGCGTGACCAGCTCGGCGAAGGCGACGCCGGTGGGGACGACGGGGGCGGGCAACTCGGCCACGCCCAGGGCCTCTTGGAGCACCAGGAGGGAGCGGTGGGCGTCCACGGCGGTGGGGCCCGCCTCGGCCTGCCGGAAGACGTCGTTGAAGACTTCGAGGGAGAGCGGGCCGTCGTATCCCGCACGCAGCACATGCCCGACGAGCCCGGCGACGTCGAACCCGCCCTGCCCGGGGAAGCACCGGTAGTGCCTGCTCCACTGGAGCACGTCCATGGCGAGCAGCGGGGCGTCCGCGAGCTGCAGGAAGAAGATCTTCTCGCCGGGGATGTCCTCGATGCCCTTGGGGTCGGAGCCGCGGGAGAGGATGTGGAAGCTGTCGAGGCAGGTGCCGAGGGCCGGGTGCCCGGCGCTCTCGACGATGTGCCAGGCGTGGTCGTACGTACTGACGTGCCGTCCCCAGGCGAGCGCCTCGTAGGCCACCCGGATCCCGGACTCCTGTGCCAGGCCGGCGAGTTGGCCGAGCTGGTCGGCGGCGAGTGCGTCGTCGTCGATCGCGAGCGGATGGACGCTGGAGCACACGAGCACCGTGTCCGCCCCGAGCCGCCGCATCAGCTCGAACTTGTGCCGGGCCCGCCGCAGGTTCCGCCGGAACTCCTCCTCGGGCACGCCCTCGATGTCCCGCATGGGCTGGTAGAGGTCGATGGTGAGCCCGAGGTCGGCGCAGCGTGCGCGTATCTCCTCGGGGGTGAGGGGGCTGGCCAGCAGGTCGTTCTCGAAGATCTCGACGCCGTCGAACCCGGCCCGCGAGGCGGCGCTGAGCTTCTCGGTCAGGGACCCGCTGAGGGAGACGGTGGCGATGGACGTACGCATGTCGGTACCTCTTCCACGGGAAACGTCCGGGGGCGTGCGGAGACGTCCGGGACTACTTCTGGACCCCTACGGCGCCGGCCAGTTCGGCGATGTCGGCGAGCATCCTGGCGGCGTCGGGCTCCCGCCCGGTGAACAGCCGGAACGCGTCCGCGGCCTGGAACACCGCCATCCCGCCCCCGTCCAGCGTGGCGCAGCCGGCCGCGCGGGCGGTGCGCAGCAGCTCGGTCTCCAGGGGGCGGTAGACCACCTCGGCCACCCACAACCCGGGGTGGAGCAGGTCCGCGGCGAACGGCAGCCCGGGGCGCGCCGCCATCCCCGTCGGCGTGGCGTGCACCACCCCGTCGGCCCGCGCCAGCAAGTGCGGCAGCCGGTCCGGGGTCGCCGCCATGGCCCGCCCCTCCCCGAAGTGCCGGTTCAGCGCGCCCGCCAGATCCGCCGCCCGGTCGGCCAGCGCGTCGACGACCGTGACCTGTCCGGCGCCGAGCGTGAGGGTGGCGTGCGCGACCGCCGCCCCCGCGCCGCCCGCGCCCAGTTGCACGACCCGCTCCAGGGGCGCGTCCGGCAGCCCGCGCGCGAACGACGCGGCGAACCCGGTCACGTCCGTGTTGTGGCCGATCGCCCGCCCGCCCTCGAAGACGACCGTGTTGACCGCGCCCAGTGCCTCGGCCTGCGGGGCGAGCGCGTCGAGGTGCTCGATGACCAGCTGCTTGCACGGATGCGTGATGTTCAGCCCGTCGAAGCCCAGGTCCCGCGCGGCCCGCACCAGGTCGCCCACGGCCCGCGGCGGCAGGCCGAGCGGGTCGATGTCGATCAGCCGGTACACATAGCGCAGCCCCAGCCGGTCGGCCTCCCGCTCGTGCAGGGCCGGACTGAGCGACGGCCCGATACCGGAACCGATCAGCCCGACGAGATACGAGTCCTTGGCCACGGCAGCCCTCCTGATTGGCAGCGCTAATGTACGAACTAGTACGTTAGCTATATCAGCCCGCCGCCACTCGGGGAAGACCCCGCAGGCGGCGACCGGCCCGCCTTCTAGAATCGGCGACACTGGCGGCACTCCCGAAGGAACCCGATGACCAGCGTCGACGAACCGGCACGACCGAACGGGCGGATCCGCGACGCCGCCCGCACCCAGGCCGAGATCCTCGACGTGGCCACGCAGGAGTTCGCCCGGCTGGGCTACGACGGCGCCCGCGTCGACGAGATCGCCGCCCGGACCCGTACCACCAAGCGGATGATCTACTACTACTTCGGCGGCAAGGAGCAGCTGTTCACGGCCGTGCTGGAGCGGGCGTACACCGTGATCCGCGAGGCCGAGCAGAAGCTGGACGTCGAGCATCTGGACCCGGTCGCCGCGATCCGGCGCCTGGCGGAGCTGACCTTCGACCACCACGAACAGCACCCCGACTTCATCCGCCTGGTCAGCATCGAGAACATCCACGGGGCCGAGCACATCGCCGGCTCCGAGAAGCTCGGCAGGATCGGCTCCCCCGCGCTCGACGTGATCCGCCGCATCCTGGCCGCCGGACAGGAGTCCGGCCTGTTCACGGCCGATGTCGACGCGGTCGACCTGCACGCGATGATCAGCTCGTTCTGCTTCTTCCGGGTCGCCAACCGGCACACCTTCGGCGCCCTGTTCGGCCGCGACCTGGTGGACCCGGCGCAGCGCGAGCACTACCGGGCCATGCTCGGCGACATGGTGATCGCCTATCTGACGGCGGAGCGGGCGGCCGACTGAGGTCGTACGGCAGCACGTACGACAGCACCCCTTGACAGGCGGGAAACGTGGGCGCAACATCCGTAGCCAACCGCTACTAACTATCCAGTGGGTTAATTAGCCGGTCCTCCGCTCACTCCACCTACGCTGGAGTTCCCCCGAAGGAGCAAGCCCGTGTCCGTCCCCGCCGAAGCCGTCGGGCAACCGAAGAAGGCGGCCGCCGCCGCCTGGATCGGCAGCGCCCTCGAGTACTACGACTTCTTCATCTACGGCAGCGCGGCCGCGCTGATCTTCCCGAAGGTCTTCTTCGACGAGTCCGACCCGGCCACCGCGACCCTGCTGTCGCTGGCCACGTTCGGTGTCGCGTACGCGGCCCGGCCGGTCGGCGCGCTGTTCCTCGGGCACTTCGGCGACAAGGTCGGCCGTAAGAAGATCATGGTCTTCACACTGATCCTGATGGGCCTGTCGACGTTCCTGATCGGCTGTCTGCCCACGCGTGCCCAGGTCGGCGGGCTCGCGCCGGTGCTGCTGGTGGTGTGCCGGGTACTGCAGGGCATCTCCGCGGCCGGCGAGCAGGCCAGCGCGAACTCCATGACGCTGGAGCACGCGCCGCCGAACCGGCGCGGCTTCTTCACCAGCTTCACGCTCAGCGGCACCCAGGGCGGCCAGCTCATCGCCACCCTGGTCTTCCTCGCGGTCGCCCAGCTCCCCGACGACCAGCTGATGTCCTGGGGCTGGCGGGTGCCGTTCTGGGCGAGCGTCGCGGTCGCCGTCGTCGGTTACGTCATCCGCCGCAAGCTGCAGGAGACGCCGGTCTTCGCCCAGCAGGCGGCCTCCGAGGGGGTCGTGAAGCTGCCGCTGGCGGTGCTCATGCGCGAGCACTGGGTGGACGTGCTGCGGGTGATCGGGGGCGCGCTGATCGCCTCGGTCTCCACGATCTTCACGGTGTGGGCGCTGGCCTACGCGACCAGCGACTCCGTCGGCATGTCCCGCTCCTCGTTGCTGTGGGTGGGCGCGCTCGCCAACCTGGTCGCCCTCGGCGCGATCCCCGCGTGGGCCACGCTGTCGGACCGGATCGGGCGCCGTCCGGTGTACCTGATCGGCGCGGTCGGCAGCGCGATCACCATGTTCCTGTACCTCTGGGCGATCTCCACGGGCAACTACGCACTCATCCTGATCCTGGGCATCGTCGCCTTCGGTGTCGTCTACAGCGCCGCGAACGGTGTCTGGCCGTCCTTCTACGGCGAGATGTTCTCGACCCGGGTGCGGCTGTCCGGCATGGCGATCGGCACGCAGATCGGCTTCGCCGTGGCCGGTTTCGCGGTCACCTTCGCCGCGCAGATCGCGGGGCCGGACGGCGACGACTGGTTCTCGGTGGCCCTGTTCACCGCGGCCCTGTGCGTCCCGCCGGTGATCGCCGCCCTCTCGGCCCGCGAGACCCACAGGGTCCCGACGGAGCGGCTGGGCGAGCGCGCGGGCAGGGAGGTGTCACAGCCTGAGACGGTTACGGCCTGAGCGCCAGCGATATGTGACATAACACTGATTCGTCAGTGTTATGTCACATACCATCGCTTGTCAGCAGCCCCGTCCAGGCCGCCGCCACCCGTTCCAGCGCGAACCCCTCCCGCACCTGCTCCCGCGCCACCGCTCCGGCCGCCTCCCAGCCGCCCTCGGTGTCGACCAGTGAGGCGATCGCCTCCGCCATCGCCTCCGGCGTCTCGTGGATCCACCGGCGGTCGTAGATCTCGTCCGCCCCCGGCCACGGCAGCAGCGCGGGTACGGCTCCGGAGGCCATCCCCTCGGCCGGGGCGAGGTGGAAGCTCTCGTCGTCGCTGGTGGACAGGACGTGGCCGATCCGCCGCAGCCAGTTCGCCACGTCCGGCCCGAACTCGTCGAAGACGACGGCCCCTTCGAGCAGCGGCGAGTTCTGCATCCGGCGCAGGATCGCGTCGTAGTGCTCGCGTTCCTCGGGCTTGTTCCAGACCCACCAGTACTCCCACGGCGGCTTCGACTTCACCGACAGCTGCCAGCGGCGGTCGTGGGCACGCAGCTTCTCCAGGACGTCGAGGCCGAGGTCGAGGCGCTTGCGGCTGGGCGCGATGCCGATCATGCCAAGCCGGAAGCGGGCGCCGGGCGCCTTGGGCCGGTCGAGCTGCCCGGTGTCGACCCAGTTGGGGACGACGGTGACCTTCGCGTCCGGCCATCCGGTGACATCCAGGGCCCGCCGCTTGTAGTAGGGGCTGACGCACACGACCTGGTCGACGGCGTCGATGTCGACCTGGCGCGGCCACTCGGCGTCGAGTTCGAAGCGGTGCAGCCGTACGACGAGCCGGCTGCCGCGCCGCTTGTGGCGGCTGTACCAGACGGCGGCGGGCCCGCACCACTCCACGACCACCACATCGGCCCAGTCGGCGAGTTCACGGCCGGCGACGGGGTCGTGGCGGGCGAGCGCGGACCAGGTGTCGAGCCGTACGTCGACACCGGGCAGCGCGCGGAAGTGGTCGAGGAGCCGGGTGAGGAACTTCAGGTCGTGCCCGGCGACCCCCACCCGCAGCGGGCGGGAGCGGCCGGTCACCGAGGCGGGTGCGGAGGGGAAGGCCCGGTCCAGGTGACCGCGCCAGCGGACCGCCGCGCTGTCCAGGGTGTGGCGCCGGGCGGCCTCCCGGCAGCGGTCGGCGGCCAGGCGCCGCGCCTCCGGTTCGCCGGCTGCCCGAGCCACGGCTTCGGCGGCTTCCGTCAGTCCGGCGCGGCCGGGGACGTAGAGCGGATAGTCGGCGCCGAGGAGTGCCTCGTGGGCGGGGGTGCGGTTGAGGACGACGGGCAGGCCCAGGGCGCCGAACTCCAGGACCTTGGTGGAGAGTTCGAGGCTGGCGTCGAGGACGGGGTCGCGCCAGCCGAGGCCGAGGTCGCACTCGGCGGCGATGCGCATGGCCTGCTCGCGGGGCTGTCCGCCGTGGTGGTGGACGCCGGGCGCACCGCGCAGCGCCTGCGTCATGGCCTCCTTGAAGTCCGGGTGCGCCGGGTCGTCGTGGATCTTGTCGCCGACGGTGTGGAGTTCGGCCCGGACGCCCTGTTCGGCGAGCACTTCGGGCAGTTGGGTCATGGGCAGGGTGTTCCAGCGGGGCGCGAACTTGCCGGTGTAGACGAGCCGCAGGGGTTCGTGCGGGCGGTCCTGCTCCGGCACCGGGAAAACCGGCTCGGGGACGGACGGCGGACAGAGCACGGCCCGCCCGCAGGCCTCCGGCACCCAGCTCTCCAGGAAGCAGCGCAACTCCTCGGTCTGGCACAGGAGTTGGCGAGACGCCACGGCGATCCGCCCCAGCTCCTCACGCGCCTCCTCGGTCATCTCGGTGGCCGACTGCGGGATGTCGGTGAGGTAGGCCCAGATCCGCCCGTCGAAGGCGCCGTCGGCCACCACCCGGGTGACCAGTCGCCGCCCGCGCAGGACCAGCAGATCGCAGGGCTCGTCCCCGTCCAGCCTGGCGAGCAGCTGCGAGGCCTGCGCCGGCGACAAGGGGTGCGTCCCCTGCCCGGCCACGAGCCGTTCCTCGTACGGCCGTACCACCGTGACTCCGGGTAGCCCGGCCAGCGGATCGACCAACCGCCCTGTGCGGACGGGTGACTTGAGCACCAGTCGGGTCTCGCACCCGGCGAGCGACAGTGCCTGGACGGTGGACTGGGCCCACACGGCGGAGCCGTCGATGAGGTTGAGGTCGACGTCGCCGTAGACGAGCGCCTTGATCGTGCGGGTCATGCCGGCTCCTTCCCGCGTACGGCGAACAGGCGGTGGCCCCGCCCGGACCAGCTCTCGGGCGGCAGACCGGAGAGGAACAGCGACCGCCGGACGAGCAGCGGACGCAGGGTGGGTACGAAGGTGTAGTCCTCGTCGGCCGGGTCGTGGCCCAACGCGTCGGCGCCCGAGTACTCCTGAGCGCACATCAGATCGAGGAGCAGGGTGTCGGGGCGGTCCTCGGCGAGGTCCGTCCAGTCGGCGACCCAGGGTGCGGTGGGCTGTCCCCGGCGGAGCTCGACGCCGGCCGCCGCCAACTCCCCCAGCCCGTCCGGATCGGGCACGACCACCTCGGCGGGGCGGTGGAGCTGCCCGAGCACCTGGGCCGTCAGCTCCGCCACCTCGGCGGCGTCACGCGGGGCCGCGACGACGGCGACCCGCCGCTGGGCGAGCGGGTCCGGAGCGCCGGTGAGCCGCGCGAGTTCGGCGAGGCGGACCCGGGTGCTCTCCCGGCGGAAAGCCTCCCGCAGCAGCTCCCGGCCGTCCTCGGCGGGGTCGAGCCGGGAGAGCCGTACGCCGGTGTCCGTGTCGAGGACGGCGTCCCAGGCGAACTGTGCGAGACCGGGTGCGGCCGACGCGGGGGCGTCCCGCCACAGTACGGTCGCGCGGCCCAACGCCCTTGCCTCGGCGATGAGTTCAACCATTTTCCGGTCGAGGTCGGGGGCGAGTCCCGTGCCCGCGAGCGACCACGGACCGCTCTCCGCCGCACAGGCGCCGAGCTGCACGACCACGGCGTCCGGGTCGGTGCGCTCCACCAGGAGGCGTCCGTCGTGCGGCAGCAGCCGGTTGACGACGACGTCCGCCGCGAAGTCCTCGGCGGTGCGGTCGGTGAGCACGCCGGCGAGGACGAGCCGGTCGCGGGGTGCGGAGGTCAGGGCACGGTGGGCGAGGTGGAGCCGGTCGTCCGCGACGACGACGGCCTCGCGCTCCGGTCCCGGCTTGGCGGCACCCGCCACCCGGGGCACCGGCGTCCGGCGCCGCCCGCGCCACAGGCCGTACAGCTCCCCCGGCAGCCGGACCGCCCCGCGACGCGGCGACCGTGCGGCGGCGACCAGTGCCCGCCCGACCCGCAGCGATGTCGAGCCCTCCAGCATCGCCACCCGCGCCTCCAGCACGCCGACCCGGTCGCGGGCGCCGCGCAGGGCGGCGGCCAGCTGTTCCTTCTCCCGTACGGCGGCGGCCAGTCGCTCGGCGGTGGAGTCGTCGCGGGCCGCGTCGAGGGCGCGGGCGGCCTCCTCGGCGGTGCGTTCCAGGTCGAGGGCTCGGGCCCGTACGGCCCGGGAGACGAAGTCGGACAGCACGTACTCGTCGGCCACGCGCAGTGCGGTGGCGAGGCCGTCCGAGGGGACCGGTCGGCCGAACCAGTCGTGCAGGGGCAGGAGTTCGTCCGTGCGGGCGAAGACCGCGCCCGCGTGCAGATGGGCGTAGTCGAGGGCGGCGGCGCGCAGGACCTGGCAGCGGTGGGTCACCAGGTCGTCGAGGAGGCGGTGGTACGGCAGTTCGGCCGGGCGGTGGCCGAACAGGAGCAGCCCGCGGCCGCCGGGACGCATCCGCTCCAGAGCGCGACGGCAGTGCTCCTCGTCGCCGTGCAGGGCGGGGTCGGGGCCGTAAGAGAGGAGCACCAACTCGCCCTCGCCGACCGGCTGTTCACCGCCCTCCCGCAGCTCGACCCCCGTCGGCAGGTGCAGGTAGGGCGCGAGGCGGAGGCCGCCGCCCGCCGTGGCGTCCACGACGGTGGTGACGCCGTCCAGGTGGGGGCGGAGCAGATCGGTGAGGCGCATCAGCGGGTCCTCGTGAAGACGTGGAAGCCGACCAGGTTTTCCCGGAAGCCGTACGGCCGGAAGAGGGTGTGGGTCAGGCCCAGCGGCTCAAGTTCGATGCGGTAGGCGTCCGTTGGGCGGTGCAGTATGTAGTCGCCGCGCGGTGTGCGGCCGGGGCCCTCCTCGTCGGTGACGATCAGGCGGCCGGTGACGCGGACCAGCGAGGCGAGATTGCGCAGGGCTGCCGACCACTCGACGTCGTCCAGGACGTGGAACAGGACGTCCACGCACAGCACGATGTCGTACGGCCACGGGCTGCGGAAGTCGGCGAGCGCGGCGAGATCGTAGCGCGGGCCGCCGCCTTCCGCGCGGTCCTGCGCGACGGCCTCGGGGCTGGCGTCGAAGGCGTCGACGCGGTGGCCGCAGCGGGCGAGGGCGCGGGCGAAGTGCCCTTTGCCGCAGCCCGCGTCGAGGACGAAGAGCGGGGCGGCGGGACTGGACAGGTCGCCGATCAGGGTGAGGAGGGCGCCCAGCCGCTGGGCGTAGAAGATCTCGTTGCCCGGGCGGTCGAGGCCGATGTGGCCGCCGGACGCGAGGGTGTCGCGTTCGCGGTGCCGGGTGTCCCAGTAGGCGCGGGTGCGGTCCCGGGTCGGCTGGTCAGTCATGGTTCTCCAGCCAGTGGGTGAGCACCCGGGCGATGCGCGGGCCGGTCTTCCCGTCCCACAGTGGCGGGCCTTCGGCGGGTGTGCTCACCGCGCCGACCAGCACCTTGTGCAGGGCGGGCGCCAACTCCTCCGGCCGGACGAGGCGGTTGGTGCCGTGGGTGACGGTGACGGGGCGTTCGGTGGTGGTGCGCAGGGTCAGACAGGGGACGCCGAGCACGGTGGTCTCCTCCTGGACTCCGCCGGAGTCGGTGATGACGGCGGCGGCGCCGCGCACCAGACTCATGAACTCCAGGTACCCGAGCGGTTCGAGGAGGTGGACGCCGGGCGCGTCGGCGAGTCCGGCGGCGCGCAGGGCCGTGACGCCGCGCGGATGGAGGGGTACGGCGAGGTCGAGGTGGGCGGCGGCCTCGGTGAGGGCGCGGGCGGCGGCGCGGGCCGCCTCGGGGTCGTCGACGTTGGCGGGGCGGTGCAGGGTGACGACGCCGTAGCGCTCGGGCAGGCCGTGCGCGGCGCGGGCGGCGGCCGGGTCGAGGCGGTCCAGGTGCGCGAGGAGGGTGTCGATCATCGGGTTGCCGACGAAGTGGACGCGGCCGGGGTCGACGCCCTCGCGAGCGAGGTGGCCGATCGCCTCCGGGCTGGTGGCGAAGAGCAGCTCGGCGAGCTGGTCGACCAGGCGCCGGTTGACCTCCTCCGGCATCGCCATGTCGAAGCTGCGCAGGCCCGCCTCGACGTGGGCCAGCGGGATACCGAGCTTGGCGGCGACGAGCGCGGCGGCCAGGGTGGAGTTGACGTCGCCGTAGACGACGGTCAACGCCGGTGCGCGGGCGGTCAGTTCGGTCTCCAGGGCCACCAGCAGGTCGGCGGTCTGGTGGGCGTGGCTGCCGGAGCCGACGCCGAGGTAGGTGTCCGGTTCGGGCAGGCCCAGCTGGCGGAAGAAGACGTCCGAGAGTCGGGCGTCGTAATGCTGTCCGGTGTGTACGAGGACCTGCTCGCAGCCGACCGTCCGCAGCGCGGCGACCACCGGGGCGGCCTTGACGAAGTTCGGCCGGGTCCCGACGACATGCAGAACGGTGCCGGTCATGCGGCCTCACCTCCGAGGTACCTCTCGCTGTCCCGGGTCGCCCGATCACCGCGGTGTCGGCTTCCCTCGTGTTCACCGTCGCGTCCTACCGTGGCCGCATGCCGCGTCGCCTTCCCCGCGCCCTTCTGCTCGCCGCCTCCGTCGCCTGGGGTGAGGTGCGGCACGATCCGGTGCGGGCCGCGCTGCTCGGCGTACGGCTGCTGCCGGCCCGGTTGCGGCGGCGGGTGCGGCCGGTCGAGCGGAGGCTGGCCGGCCGGGCCCGTACCGCGGGGCCCACCGCGACGCCGTCCGCCGCCCGGGTGCCCGCGCCCGTGGGACGGGCGGTCCGGCCCGTGCCCGGACGGGTACTGCATCTGGTCACCAACGGGCTGCCGTTCAAGCATGCCGGATACACCGTGCGCACGCAGAAGCTGGCCGAGGCGCAGCGGGCGGCGGGGCTGGACGCGCATGTGGTGACGCGCATCGGGTTCCCGGTGGCGCAGGGCGTGCTGGACGCGCGGCCGTTGCAGCTGGTGGACGGGGTGCCGCAGCACCGGCTGCTGCCGCGGACGCTGCCGTACGGGCAGGGCGCGACGCTCTCGCTGAACGCCGAACTGGCCGGGCGGCTGGTGGAGCGGCTGCGGCCGGCGGTGCTGCACGCGGCCACCGATCACGGCAACGGGCGGGTGGCGCTCGCCCTGCGTGAGGCCTATGGGCTGCCCGTGGTGTACGAGGTGCGGGGCTTCCTGGAGGAGACCTGGCTGACCCAGGCGCCGGGCCGGTCCCCGCGGGACGAGACCTACCGGGCGCGGCGCGAGCTGGAGACGTACTGCATGCGCGAGGCGGACCTGGTGCTGACGCTGGGCGCGGCGATGAAGGCGGAGATCGTGTCGCGCGGGGTGCCCGAGGAGCGGGTGCTGATCTCGCCGAACGCGGTGGACGAGGAGTTCCTGGCCCCGCTGCCGGACGGGGCGCCGGTGCGGGCGCGGCTCGGTATCGCGCCGGACGAGCTGGTCGTCGGTACGGTCAGCAGCCTCACCCCGCTCGAGGGCATCGGCACATTGCTCCATGCGGGTGCCGAGCTGCGGCGCCGGGGTGTACCGCTGCGGCTGCTGATCGTGGGCGACGGTCCGGCGCGGGCGGAGCTGGAGCGGACGGCCGTACGACTGGGGCTCGGCCGCGGCGTCGCCCTGTTCACCGGACGGGTGCCGCATGCCCAAGTGCGGGAGTTCCACGCGGTGTTGGATGTGTTCGCGGTGCCGCGCACCGACGAGCGCGTCTGCCATCTGGTGACCCCTCTCAAGCCGGTCGAAGCGATGGCGAGCGGTCTTCCTGTGGCCAGTAGTGATCTCACCGCAATGAGAGAACTGATCGAACCGGAGGTTAACGGGCAGCTAATTCTTCCCGAATCGTCCCTTGCCTGGGCAGATGCGCTCGAAAAACTGCTTTACAGTCAAAAGCGGCGCACCCAGTGGGGAGCGTCCGCCCGCGCGCTGGTGGCGCGTGAACGAACCTGGAAGCGGGTCGCCGCCACGACCCGCGAGGCGTATCGCGCCCTCGGATGCGCCTAGTCCCTCATTCGAGACCCAGTGGGTGAATCCCTATGCAGGTCGACGAGACCGGATCGCTCGGGGAAAACAGCGAACAGCTCGGGGAATCAGCACGGGCCGACCACGTCGAACTGGCGGTGATCGGCCTCGGTTACGTAGGACTGCCACTCGCACGGGAAGCGGCCTCGGTCGGCCTGCGCGTGCTGGGCCTGGACCGTAACGCGCGTGTCGTCTCGGACCTCAACTCCGGCCGCTCGCACGTGGACGACGTGTCCGACGAGGACGTCCGCCGCATGCGCGAGGCCGGTTTCACGGCCCGCACGGACGACGCCTGCCTGGCCCGCGCGCAGACCGTGGTGATCTGTGTGCCGACCCCGCTGAGCGAGGACGGCGGACCGGACCTGAGTGCCGTGACCTCGGCGGCGCGGGCGGTGGCCGGGTGGCTCAGGCCCGGCCAGTTGGTGGTGCTGGAGTCGACCACCTATCCGGGCACCACCGACGAAGTGGTACGTCCCCTGCTGGAGGAGTCCGGTCTCAAGGCCGGCGAGGACTTCGCGCTCGCCTTCTCACCGGAGCGCATCGACCCCGGGAACACCACCCACGCCCTGCGTGAAGTGCCCAAGGTCGTCGGCGGGTTGACGCCTGCGTGCGCGGTGCGCGCGGTCTCCTTCTACGGCAAGTTCATCGACACGGTCGTGCAGGCCAAGGGCACTCGGGAAGCCGAGATGGCCAAGCTCCTGGAGAACACCTACCGGCATGTGAACATCGCCCTGGTCAACGAACTCGCCATCATCAGCCGCGAGTTGCACATCGACGTCTGGGACGCGATCCGCTGCGCGGGCACCAAGCCCTTCGGCTTCCAGGCCTTCCGGCCGAGCGCCGGGGTGGGCGGCCACTGCATCCCGATCGACCCCAACTACCTTTCCTACAAGGTGCGTTCGTCGCTCGGCTACGAGTTCCGGTTCGTGGAGCTGGCCCAGGAGATCAACCGGCGCATGCCCGAGTACGTCGTGCGCCGGGCCCAGGACCTCCTCAACAGCGCGGGCCGGCCGCTGCACGGCTCACGGGTACTGCTGCTCGGCGTCACCTACAAGCCGGACGTCGCCGACCAGCGGGAGAGCCCGGCCGTGCCGGTGGCCAAGCTGCTGCGGGAGCGGGAGGCCGAGGTGTCCTTCCACGATCCGCACGTACCGCGCTGGTCCGTCGACGGGGTCACCGTCCCCCGCGTCGCCGACCTCACCGCCGCCGTCCGCGAGCACGACCTGACCATGCTGCTCCAGGACCACTCCGCCTACGACCTGCCGGCCTTGGCCGACCAGGCCCGCCTGCTCTTCGACACCCGGGGCCGGATCTTCCATCCGGGCGTCGAGGTCCTCTGAGACCCCACCACCCGTTCCCTTCAACCCCCTTCCCCGCGCGTGGAGTTGAAAGGCGCTCAGATGCGGATACTTGTCGTCACCGTCGTGCACCACCCCGAGGACGCGCGCATCCTGCACCGCCAGATCGCCGCGCTGCGGGAGCGCGGGCACCAGGTGGTGTACGCCGCCCCGTTCACGGCACGCGAGGTGACCCCGCGCGCCGACGTCGAGGGCGTCGACCTCCCGCGGGCCGCCGGCCGCGACCGCCGGGCGGCACTGAGGGCGGCCCGCGAGCTGCTCGCCGAGCGCGGGCCCGAGGCGGACGTCGTCCTCCTCCACGACCCGGAGCTCCTGCTGGCCCTCCCGGGCACGCTGCGCCGCTGGCGGCGGGCCGGAAAGGCGCCGGTGACGATCTGGGACGTACACGAGGACACCGCGGCGGCGCTCACCATGAAACGCTGGGTGCCACGGGCACTGCGCCCACCGCTGCGGTTCGCGGTACGGGCCGCGGAAGGTCTGGCGGAGCGCCACCTGCGGCTGCTGCTGGCCGAGGACGCGTACCAGGAGCGCTTCCGCCGCACCCACCCGGTGGTCCCCAACCTGGCGACCGCACCGCCGGACCCGCCCCCGCCGCCCGGCGCCGAACGGGTCGTCTATCTGGGCCACTTGTCACGGGCCCGCGGCACCCTGGACCTCATCGAGACTGCGGCCCTGCTGGCACCGGCGGTGCGTGTGGAGGTGATCGGCGCGGCGGACCCCGACGTCCGGGACGCCCTCACCGCGGCCGACCGGGACGGCGTCCTGCGCTGGCACGGCTTCCTCCCCAACGACCGTGCCCTGGCCCTGCTCCCCGGCGCCCTGGCCGGCCTGTCCCTCCTCCACGACCAGCCCAACTACCGCCACTCGCGCCCCACGAAGGTCGTCGAGTACATGGCCCACGGCGTCCCCGTGGTCACGACACCCACACCACTGGCGGCGCAACTGGTCGAGCGCCACCACTGCGGCCTGATCGTCCCGTACGAGAACCCGTCAGCCGCGGCCCAGGCGGTCCAGCGCCTGCGCACGGACCCCGCACTCCGGCTGCGCGCGGCGAACCAGGGCCGCGCGGCCGCCCTCACCACCCTCAACTGGCAGCGCGGAGCAGCGGACTTCACGGGTCTCCTGGAGGGCTGGGCGGGCGAGACGACGAGGCCGACGGTCGGCGTGAAGCGCTGGCGGACCGCAACGCCCTGAAGCCCGGCTCAGCCGTTGGACCAGCCCCGCTCGCACAGCACCAGCCGGTACCCGTCGGGATCCTCGACCGTGACACCCCACCGGTTCCAGTACGGATTCGGCGAGGGCACCCGCTTGCCCCCGTGCGCCTCCAGCTTCGCGACCAGATCCTCCGGGACGGGCCCGTCGACGTACACGACCAGCAGGTCTTCCTCGGTCGGCCGGGGTTCCACGGGCTGCCCCGGCTCATGCACCAGCTCCAGATGCCATCCGGCGTCGGGCCACCCCACCATCAACAGGTCGTGCTCCCCGGGCTCGACGCCGCCCTCGGTCCGCCACACCACACTCAGCCCGAGCCCGCGCACCCAGAACCGCTCGGCGACCGCGAGGTCCCGTGACGGGCGGGCGATCCGGATGTGGCTACGGCCGTTGACAGGCATCATGATCCCTTCCTGAGCTGCGTGATCTCTCCCGGCAGCCTAGGCAGAACGCGCCCGCCGGAACATCAGTCCTCGGCCCTGCACCCGGGGACCTAGGACCGCCACGACGGACCGGAGCTATCGTTGCCCGATCACCCGAACGGGTGCGGGGCGGTACGAGAGGCGGGCGAGGACGTGGCGGGGGCCGGGTGGATACGGGTGCCGGTCGGCGACGAGGCGGCGCGGTGGGCCACGCGCGGGCGCAGCCGCAAAGTGCTCCTGGTCGTCCACAACGTGACCGCGGCGACCCGGCTGCTGGACGTCCTGCCCCTCTTCCACGACGACTTCAGGGTGCAGCTCCTCGCGACCTGCCCGGGCTCCTCGGCGTTCCTGGCGGGCGTCGCCGAGTTGCTCGCCGACACGGGGATCCCCGTACTCCCGTGGGAGCAGGCGATCGCCACCCCGGTCGCACTCGCGCTCTCCGCGAGCTTCGGCGGTCAACTCCATTCACTTTCAGGACAGTTGACCGTGTTGTCCCACGGTGTCGGATACACTAAGAAACTGCCGACACCCGACACCCGACACCCGACACCCGACAGCGGGCGGTGGGCAGAAGGCGACAGAACCGGTCTTCGGGTTGTCACCGGAGTGGCTGCTCGACCCCGACGGCCGTCCCGTCGCGGACACCCTGGTCCTCTCGCACCCCGAGCAGTACGAGCGTCTGCGCGCCGCCTGCCCCGAGGCCGCGGCCACGGCCGTGCTCGCCGGGGACCCCTGCTGGGACCGCCTGCTGGCGGCCCGCCCCTACCGCGAGCGCTACCGCCGGGCCCTGGACGTGGGCCGGGGCAGACGCCTGATCGTCCTCACCTCCACCTGGAACCCGGAGTCCCTCTTCGGCGACGGCGGCGGGGATGACCTGCTCCCTTCCCTCCTCCCCCGTCTGACCTCGGAGTTCCCGGCCGACGAGTACCGTCTCGCGGCCGTACTGCACCCCAACGTCTGGCACGGTCACGGCCCCGGCCAGATCCGCGCCTGGCTCGACCGCGCCCGCCGCGCCGGCCTCGCACTGATCGACCCCCTGAAGGGCTGGCGCCAGGCCCTGCTCGCCGCGGACGCGGTGATCGGCGACCACGGCTCGGTGACGTACTACGCCGCCGCACTGGGCACGCCGGTCCTGCTGGGGGCCGCACCCCTGGAGGGCCTCGATCCGCAGGCTCCGGTGTACGACTTCGTACGTGGCGCGCCTCGCCTGGATCCCTCACTCCCCCTGAGGCCACACGTGGAGTCTCTGCTCGAACACCACCAACCCCGGCCCGAACACGCGGAGTTCATCAGCTCCCTGCCCGGCGAGTCGGCCACCCGCCTGCGCCGCCTCTTCTACGACGCTCTCGGCATCCCTGAACCCGCCCTCCCCGCACGCCTCGAACCCCTCCCGCTGCCCGCGTACGAAGCATCGGCCCCGACCGTCCCCCTCCAGGTGCTGAGCCGGTTGCCGGGCGCCGGGGAGATCACGGTGACCCGGTACGCCGGACCGCACCAGGCGCCGTACGAGGACGGAGAGGCGCATCTCGCGGTGCACGAGGACACGCGTGAGGTCGATCAACTCGACCTGGCAGACGTGGTGTTCCGGCACGGGGAGGCGGACGACCGACGGTTCGGGTCGCCCGCCGAGTGGGCGGCAGAGGTGCTCGACCGGCATCCGCACTGCGCGCTCGCGGCGTACGTGACGGATCCTGGGTCGTGTGTCGTGCGCACCCGCGCCGGTGCGTTGCTGCGGCTCACCGCGGCGGCCGGGGCCGCCGACGCCGACCCGGCCGTGTACGCGTCCGCGCTGCACGCGTGGCTGGCCTCGGGCAAGTCGCTGGAGGAGCTGTTCGGGCGGGGGATGACGGTACGGACGGGGAAGGTCACGCGCGCGGTGACCGTCGTGCGGGCCTGACGACCGAGTCGGTCACTACGCCGCAGCGCACCGCTCCCTCAGCACCCGCAGCAACTCCACCTGGTACTCCGCCTGTTCGCCCTCCAGCGCCACCAACGCCTCGTCGATCAGCGGCAGTGCGGTCTCGGGCCGGCCCGCGTCGAGGTGGATCTCGGCGATGTCGGTGAGGGTGCGGGCCATGTTGTAGGGCTCGCGGCCCCGGAAGAAGGCCAGGGCGTGCCGGAGCCGGTCCAGTGCTTCCTCGCGGCGGTCGAGGCGGCCGAGGGCGCGTCCACGGTGGCGGTCCAGCAGGGCGCGGGCGCGCGGGAGGTCGGCGGCGCCCTCGTCGTCGGGGCCGATGCCGTCGAGGATGCCGTACGCCTGCTCGAAGCTGTCGTACGCCTCCTGGAACCGCCACTGCCGCAGCCGCAGCAGGCCGAGGAACTCGACCGCGGAGGCGTGACCGCGGACATGTCCGGCGGCTCGTTCGTCGCGTGCGGCGGCGAGGGCCTCGGGCTCGGCCGCGTCCCAGCGGCGCAACTCGGTGAGGGTGTGGGCGAGTTGGGCGTGCAGGGCGCCGGCGGTGCGGGTGCCGGGGAAGTGTTCGTCGGCGACCCGGGCGCCGGTGCGCAGGGCGGGCAGGAGGAGTTCGTGCCGGCCGGCCTTGAGCTGGAGCGGCCAGAGGGCCTGGCAGAGCAGCACGACGGAGTCCGGGTCGCCGAACTCGTCCGCCGCGGCGACCGCTTCGACGAGGGTCGGCGCCTCGGCGGTCAGGGCGGCGACGCCCTCGCCCTTGGACGCGAAGGTGACCGGCGAGTGGGCGGTGGGCACCCGCCAGCTCTCCGGCAGCGCGGCCTGAGCCGCGCCGACGGCCAGGTCACGGCAGCGGTCGACGACTCGGGCGACCGCCGCCGAGCAGGCCGCGACTCCGTCGACGGCGGCTGCCGTGCGTTCCGCGTGGGCGCGGACGGAGGGGCGGTAGCGGTAGCGGCCGGAGTCGGCGCGTTCGAGGAGCAGCGCCTCGGCGAGCTCTCCCAGGAGCCGGGCGGCCTCCGTCTCGTCGATGTCGGCGGCCCGCGCGGCGATGGCCGCGTCCAGGGCGGGCCAGTCGCGCAGACCGGCAAGGCGGTAGAGGCGGGCGGCGTCGGGGGCGAGGTGGCGGTAGGAGTCCTCGGTGGCGGCCCGGACGGGGTCG
This sequence comes from Streptomyces sp. NPDC047081, assembly GCF_040643775.1. Lineage (NCBI taxonomy): Bacteria > Bacillati > Actinomycetota > Actinomycetes > Kitasatosporales > Streptomycetaceae > Streptomyces > Streptomyces sp. NPDC047081. The sequence continues at coordinate 125,035 of NZ_JBEYUY010000013.1, forward strand.
GTCGCGGGTGCGGCTGGATCGGCCGGGGACGCTGCGGGGTCCTCGGGGCCGCCGACCCCCGTCGTCAGGCGCAGGGCCGCGGCCCGTAGCGCGTACGGTGAGCCGGCGCAGCGGTCGAGGACCGTGGGCAGGCCGGCGCGCGCGGCGGCGATCGCGTCCTCGCCCGCGACGCTCTTCAGCATCCGTACCGCGTCCCGCCGGGCGAGTGGACCGACCGGGATCCGCAGGGCGCCGAGACCTACGAGCGGATGCCGGGCGACCACGATGGTGAACACCCCGGGCGCGGTGGTCAGCAGTGGTTCGAGCTGCGCCGCCGAGGTGGCGTGGTCGAGGACGAGGAGCAGCCGGCGGTCGGCGGCGCAGCGCCGGAAGAGCTCGGTCCTGGCGTCGGCGGAGGCGGGTATCTGCTCGTCCCGCAGGCCGAGTTGGCGCAGGAGATCGCCGAGGGCGGCCTCGGGGGTGCGGGTGCGCAGGTCGACGTACGGCTGGCCGTCGGGGTAGCGGTCCGTCTGACGCCAGCCCCAGTGGCAGGCCAGGGTGGTCGTGCCGATGCCCTCGGGGCCGTGCAGCAGAGCGAGCCTGGGGCGGCCCTCGAAGGGGCGGGTCGCCTCCTTGTCGAGGAGCTTCACGGCCTGCTCGCGGTCCGTGAAGAAGCGCGGGGCACCGGGCAGGCGCGGGCGCGCGAGACGCTCGGGCACTCCGGGTACGGGGGCCGAGCGGGCGAACAGGGCCCAGGCGTGGGCGAGTTGCGGATCCGTGTGCACCCGCTCGTGCACCAGGCGTGCCACGTCGTCGAGTTGGCCGGGTGTCGTGGGTGCGGGGACCTCCCGCCCGGCGACGCGGCGGACCGCTCCGCCCGCCGACTCCCAGGCCCACCTGCCGAATTCCCCGGCCATGCCGTTGCCGACCGCGCCGAGGACGGCGCTGATGGCGCCCACCGAAAGGAGATCCAGCATGTCCCGCGCTCCCCCGCTCCCCGCGTCCGCGTCACTCTCAGTGGATCAACCTTAGCCGGAGCGCGGCGAGGTGACAGGCCATCACCTGATGGGCGCTTCAGCGCTTGATGACCCCCTTCGGGATCCCGTACGCCCGGTCGACCTTCAGCCGTACCACCAGTCGCCGGTCGCGGACCATCGCCGCACGGAAGTCGTCCCAGTCGGGGTGCTCGCCCAGGACCGCGCGGTAGAGGCGGACCAGCTCCTCGACCGTGTCGTCGTGCGGATCCTTCGCGACCGGCGAGAGGTCGGCGACGCCCTCGACGACCGTGTAGGCCCAGCGGTCGGGGGTGGACACGTGATAGGACGCCCGCGGGTCCCGGCGGAGGTTGCGGGTCTTGGCACGGTCGTCGGTGACCGAGATCCGGATGATGCCCTCGTCGGGGTCGTAGTGGTGGCTGACGTTGGACAGCTGGGGGCGGCCGTCGGCCTTGAGGGTGACCAGTACGCCGCCACGTTGGTCCGGGAGCAGTTCGAGCAGTGTGTCCTGAGTCATATCTGGTCAACCCGCACAGCGGCGTGCCGCATTCCCGACCTACCGGCCTCGGCAGCCATCGGTAGACAGTGTCTATCCATACCTGGTAGACACTGTCTATGCCTGAAGAAGCGGAGACGGGGCTGCGGGCCCGGCTGGTCGACGTCGGCGTGGAGCTGGTCGCCCGGGAAGGCGTGCAGGCACTGACCCTGCGCGAGATCGCCCGCCGCGCCGGGGTCTCGCACGGGGCGCCGCGCCGCCACTTCCCCACCCACCTGGAGCTGCTGTCCGCCATCGCGCGGCGCGGTTTCGCCGAGCTGGGTGAGCGGGCGACGGCGGCGACGGCCGCCGGCGATACGGCGCCACCGCGCGAGCAGCTGACGACGCTCGCCGAGGTGTACCTGCGGTTCGCGCTCGACAACCCCGGCATGTACGAGCTGATGTTCCGTCACGATCTGCTGGAGAGCGGACACTTGGGGCTCCGGGACACCAGCCTGCCGCTGTTCGGCCGCCTGGTGGAGCTGGTCACCCTGACCCGCCCCGACGTCGACGCCCGGCTGGTCGCGGGCGCGCTCTGGGCGAACCTGCACGGCATCGCCCAGCTGTGGGGCTGGGGCAGCCTCCAACTCGCCACCGGCGCGGACGACTTCGTACCGCTGCTGCACTCGGCGCTCGACGCGCACCTGGGAGCCGAGGCGTGACCGCGCACCGCGCCGTCGCCCTTGCGAGCAGCGTCGTCGGGGCGATGATCGTCGCCTTGGACGGCACGGTCCTCACCGTCGTGCAGCCAACCCTGCAGCGGGAGTTGGGCGCGTCCTTCGCGCAGGTGCAGTGGACCAGTACCGGGTATCTCATCGCGGTGGCGGGGCTGTTGGTGTTCGCCGGGCGGCTCGGTGACCGGTACGGGCATCAACGGGTCTTCGGCGTCGGGATGCTGGGATTCGGGGCCGCCTCGGCGGGGATCGGGGTCGCGCCCGGGATCGACTGGGTGATCGCACTGCGGGTCGCCCAGGGCGTGTTCGGGGCGCTGCTGCAACCGGCCACGCTCGGAATGCTGCGGGCCGCGTTCCCCCCGGACCGGCTGCGGATGCCGATCGCCCTGCGCATGAGCGCGATCGGCCTGGCGGCCGCGGCGGGGCCGGTCCTGGGCGGGGCGCTGGTCTCGGGGCCGGGCTGGCGAACGGTCTTCTTCCTCAACGTCGCACCGGCACTGGCATTCGGCACCCTCGCCCTCACCGTCCGCGACGGCCCGGAACAGCCGCGGACGGGCCGACCCGACACCATTGCCGAGCAGCCCGGCGCTGCCCCATCAGAGGCCCGCCTCAACACCCTCAGCACCACCCTCCTCGCCCTCTCCCTCGCCGCCCTGGTCCACTTCCTCGTCACGCTGACCTCCGACGGCCGCTCCCCCACCGGCTGGGCCGCCCTCCTCCTCGCCCTCGCCGCCGGTGTCGCCTTCCTCCGCCACGAGCGGCGCTCCCCCAGCCCCCTGCTGCCGTCGGACGTCGTCCGGTCCCCCGCCGTCGCCTCCTCGCTCGGCATCCTGGTCGTCGCCTCCGCCACGCTGCAGGGCACACTCTTCGTCGCCACCTTCCTGTTGCAGGACACCCTCGGCTTCGACCCCCTGCACATGGCCCTGCTCGGTCTCCCGCTCGCCGCCCTGGTCATCGCCGCCGCGCCCGGCGCCGCCGTGCTGCTGCGCCGGGCCGGGGCCCGCCGTACGACCGTGGGAGCGATGGGCGTGCTGGCGGCCGGGGTACTCGTGCTCGTGCGCGCCTCCGGGGCGCCCGCGCTGTGCGCCGGGTTCGCGCTGCTGGGGGCCGGATACGGGACGGTGATGGTCGCGGCCACCCATGTCGTCGTACGGCAGGCGCCCGTGGAGTCGGCCGGAGTCGCGGGCGGGCTGCAGCAGACCGCGATGAACGTCGGACCCGTGCTGGGAGTGGCCGTGGCCACGACGCTCATGGGGCTCGGGCACGGTCACGCGCTGCCGCTGCTGGTGCTCGCCGCGTCGGCCGGAATCGGCGCGGCGGCCGGACTGCGGCTGCCGAAACGTTCGCCCCAAGCGATCAATACCGGCCAAGAGGGGGACCCGACCCGCGTTCCTGCGCGACGATGATGTCTGAGGCCGGTTCGGCGAGTGTGCACCGGAGCGCAACCTCGACCAGTGCAAGTGGAGGAGAACGAGCGATGGCACAGCTGCGGCAAGAGGTGGACCCGGGCGAGATCGGGCTGGACGCGAAGGCGCTGGACCGCCTCGACCAGCACTTCGCCCACTACGTCGACGAGGGGCGCCTGCCCGGCTACCTGGTGGCCGTGGCCCGCGGCGGCCGCGTCGCCCACCTCACCACGCACGGCCGGCGCGACCTCGCGGCCGACCTGCCCGTCGAGCCCGACACCCTGTGGCGGATCTACTCCATGACCAAGCCGGTCACCACGGTCGCCGCGCTGATACTCGTCGAGGAAGGCCGCCTCTCGCTCGACGACCCGGTCGCCCGCCACCTGCCCGCCTTCGCCGACCCGCAGGTGTACGAGAGCGGCTCGGGCACGGAGGTCGTGACCCGCCCCGCATCCCAACCCCCGCTCATCCGGCACCTGTTGACCCACACCGCGGGCCTGACCTTCGCCTTCTACCACTCGCACCCCGTCGACGCCCTCTACCGCGCGGCCAACCTGGAGTCGGCCGTGGTGCCGGGCTCGAACCTGGCCGAGACGGTCGACGTGTACGCGAGCCTGCCGCTCCAGTTCGAGCCGGGCACGCAGTGGAACTACTCGGTGGCCAGCAACGTCCTCGGCCGGGTCATCGAGGTCGTCTCCGGGCAGCCGCTCGACGAGTTCGTCGCCGAGCGCGTCCTCGGCCCGCTCGGCATGACCGACGCCGGCTTCTGCGTCACGGACGAACAGGCCACGCGGCTCAGCGAGTTGTACGGCGAGACGGACGCCGGCGGCATCGAGCCGATCCCGGGGCTGCCGCTGCGCGGACGGCCCCGCTTCCTGTCCGGCAGCGGCGGCCTGGTCGCGTCCGCGTACGACGTGCACCGCTTCATGGAGCTGCTGCGCCGCCGCGGCGAGCTCGACGGCGTCCGACTGCTCAAGCCGGAGACGGTGGATCTGATGACCCGCAACCACCTGCCCGGCGGCGCCGACCTGCGCTCCTTCGGCGCCCGCCCGGCCCACGACGAGCCCGGCAACGACGGCGTCGGCTTCGGCCTCGGCGTCTCGGTCGTGATCGACCCCGAGCGCTGCCAGGCGCCGACGGGCACGGGCACGTACGGCTGGAGCGGGGTGGCGACAACCACCTTCTGGGTGGACCCGAGCCGTGATCTGACCGTGCAGTTCATGACCCAGGTCCGCCCCAAGTCCTCGCTGAAGCTCTTCCCGGACCTCAAGCGGCTGGTGCACGAGTCGGTCACCGACTGAGCCGCCGCTACCCCTCGGTGCGAAGGGTGAACTCCACGCTCTGGCCGGCCAGTTCACCCAACCACTCCTCGGAGCGGGCCGCCGTCTCGGCGGCCCGGTTCAGGCCCGCGGGCAGCGAACCGTCCAGGATGTGCCCGACGCCGAGGGCGAGCGGCCGGGAGACCAGCCGGGCCATCGCGCTCTCCTCCGCGTCGCCCACCACGTCCAGGAGGTAGGAGCCCGACCAGTTCCGGCCCTCCTGCGAGCGCACGTCGAGCGAGACGGCGAGTACGACCCGGTCGCGGTCGGCGTGCGTCGTCGGGTACCGGTCCGCCAACTCCCGTGCCAGGGCGGCGATCCGGGCGTCGTCCCCGCCCTTGAGCTCATCGAACACGGCGTCCCAGGCCCGCAGCCAGCCCTCCAGCCGAAGGGTGCCGCGCACGAACGACCGGGCCTGCCAGGCGGCCGGCAGCTCGTACTGCTCGACGAAGGGGACGCTGTCCCGGTTCGGGTAGACCTCGAAGGTCTCGCCGTCGAGGACGTGCGGCCGGGTCACCTCCCAGGGCCGGTCCGCCGTCGTCTCGGCGCCGTCCTCGATGTAACGGGCGGGCGAGCGAAGGGCGTTGAGGACTCCGGCGGGTGCCCAGCTGAAGCGGTACCGGAAGTCGTTCGGCACCGCGGGGATGCCGCCGCAGTACGAGGTGAAGCTGTACGAGGCCGCCGTACCGTCGCCGATCGCCTCGCGGGCGCGGGCCACCAGGCTGTGGGCGAAGAGGTGGTCGATGCCCGGGTCGAGCCCGGCCTCGGTGAGGACGACCAGGCCGGCCTTGGCGGCCTGGGGCACCTGTTCCAGGACCGCGTCCGAGACATAGCTGGAGCAGGCGAAGTGGGCGCCGCCCGCGACGCAGGCGGCGAGGATCCCGGCGTGCTCCGGCGCGGGCAGCATCGACACGACGACGTCGCCGGGGGCGAGTTCGGCGGTGAGCGCGGCGAGGGTGTAGGTGCGGGGCTCGGCGCGGCCGACGAGGCCCAGCCGGGAGAGGGCCCCGGCGGCGCGCTCCTCGGTGCGGTGCCACAGCCGTACCCGGTCGGCGCTCTCGCACAGCCGGGCCAGACCGCTGCCCGTGGACAGGCCGGCGCCGATCCAGTGGACGGTGCCGCTCGCCGGGACGCGCTCAGACATTGCGGAACTCCCCTTCTGCGATGCCGAGTTCACGGTTGGCCTGGTGGAAGCGGTCCAGACAGCGGCCCCACGGTCCGCCGGTGCCGAACTCCAGCAGTTGGAGGACGAGAGCCGCGGAGAAGTCGGTGCTGGACTCCCTCGGGAGGAGGGAGGGCAGGTTGTCGATGGCGATCAGGTCGAGCGGGGGTTCCTTGCGCAGCCGGCGCACGGGGTCCGTCCAGTCCGTGGTGCGGTCGTAGACCGGCAGGACGTTCAGGGGGGAACCGACGTCGCAGGTGACGTCGCACAGGGTGCGCAGGCGGCGGGCCGGGTCGTCGAGATCCTGTTCGCGCAGGAAGGGCGGGACGGGGGTGGTGGCGAGGACCGCGTTCACCATGACGTCGTGCGCGAGCAGGGCGGGCCGGTCCAGGTCGCGGGTCTCGGCGAGGTCCCAGCAGGTGGGCTCGACGCCGGCCACCTGGAGGGCGAGGCGCGCGCCGCGGCCGCTGCGGCCCAGGGCGCCGATCACCAGGGCCGTGAACTCCTCGTCGCCGTCGGCCCGTTGGAGCCGTTCGTCCAGCTCGTCCTTGGAGGTGGGCGTGAGCGGAGCGACCAGTCCGCCGCGCTGCTGGAGCACGGCGAGGGCGGCGCCCAGATAGCCGGCCCAGAACCCGAAGGCGGCGAGGCGGCGGCCGTGGTCGTCCACCAGGTACTCCAGGTCGAGGAGCGCGCCGCCGCCCGCCGCGAACCGGCGCAGCAGGGCCTCCGCGCCGGGCTGCCGCTTGTAGGCGTGGCCGAAGAAGATGTGGCGGTGTGTCAGTTCGCCCGGCCCGTCCGGGAGTTCCTTCAGGCCGAGGATCACCGCGTCCGGCGGCGCCGACACCCAGGAGCCCGCCGTCGCGACATGGCAGCCGGCCGCCTCGTACTCCTCGATCGGGAAGATCCGCTGCGGGGACTCCTCCACGGTCAGCGTCACTCCGCTGTCCACGAGCCGCCGGGCGTCGGACGGCACGATCGGCGTGCGGCGTTCGGTCCTGCGGTCCTCGTGGCGCAGCCACAGGTGGAGCTCTGTCATACGAGGTTGGCCTCCGGGCGCGGGGCGTCGGCCGCGAAACGGTCGGCGCTCAAGGGGCTGACGTCCACGAAGGGTACGCGGCCCAGGCACAGGTCGCGGACGACCTCGCCGACGGCGGGTCCCTGCAGGAAGCCGTGCCCGGAGAAGCCGGTGGCGTAGAGGAAGCGGGAGACCGAACGGGCCTCGCCGATCAGCGCGTTGTGGTCCGGGGTGATCTCGTACAGACCCGCCCAGCCGCCGGTGCGGCGCAGGTCGAGCAGGGCGGGGGCGCGGCGCTCCATGGCCGCGTACAGGGCGGGGATCCAGCGGTCGTGCGGGTCGGTCGCGAAGCCCGGCCGCTCGCCCGGGTCGGACATGCCGAGCAGGAGTCCGGGGCCCTCGGCGTGGAAGTACAGGCTGGTGGTGAAGTCGATGGTCATGGGCAGGTCGGGGCGCAGGCCCTTGACCGGTTCCGTGACGGCGATCTGGCGGCGCAGCGGCACCACCGGCAGGTCCACGCCGACCATCTTGCCAACGGCCCGCGACCAGGGTCCGGCCGCGCAGATCACCGTGCCGGTGGCGATCCGGCCGAGAGTCGTCGACACCGCGGTGATCGTGCTGCCGTGCAGCTCGATGCCGGTGACCTCGGTGTGCCGCAGGATGCGGACGCCGAGCGCGCGGGCGGCGGAGGCGTAGCCCTGGACGACGGCCTCGGGGGTGCAGTGGCCGTCGTCCGGCGACCAGGCGGCGGCGAGCAGGCCGTCGGTGCTGATCAGCGGGGAGAGCTTGCGCGCCTCTTTCGGCGTGATCATGCGGCTCGGCACGCCGAGCGAGTTCTGCAGCAGGACGCTCTGCTCGAAGGAGGCGACCTCCTCGGGCGTGGAGAGCAGGAAGAGGTAGCCGACGCGGTGCAGTCCGATGTCGTACCCGATCTCCTCCTGGAACCGCCCGAAGGCCTCCAGGCTGCGCGCCCCGAGGTGGATGTTCAGCTCGTCGGAGAACTGCGCCCGCACCCCGCCCGCGGCCTTCGACGTGGACCCGGAGGCCAGTTCGTCCCGCTCGACGAGTACGACGTCCCGGACACCGGCGGCGGCGAGGTGGTAGGCGATGCTCGTGCCCATCACCCCACCGCCGATGACTACGGCACTGGCTTGTGTCTGCACGCGGTCAGCTTGACAGGTGAGCCACCGCGTCCAGGTGTGGCAGGACGTGATCCAGCCGTTCCCGCTTCGTCCGCAGATAGGTGATGTTGCTCTCGCACGGCGGGATCAACAGCGGGACGGTCTCGGCGACCTCGATGCCGTGGCGCACCAACGCCTCGCGCTTGCGCGGGTTGTTGGAGAGCAGCCGTACGGACTTCACGCCCAGGTCGTGCAGCATCCCGGCGGCGACGCCGTAGTCGCGGGCGTCGACCGGCAGGCCGAGCGCGAGGTTGGCCTCGACCGTGTCCAGGCCCTCCGCCTGCAGGGCCATCGCGCGCAGCTTGGCGAGCAGGCCGATGCCGCGGCCCTCGTGACCGCGCAAGTACACGACGATGCCGCTGCCTTCGGCCACGACGGCCTTGAGCGCGGAGGCCAGCTGGTCGCCGCACTCGCAGTGCTGGGAGCCGAACGCGTCACCGGTCAGGCACTCGGAATGCAGCCGGGTCAGGACCTCGTCGGTGCCTATCTGACCGTAGACCAGGGCCACTTGTTCATCGCCGCGGTCGTGATCCATGTAACCCACGGCCCGGAATTGCCCGTACACCGTGGGCAGCGGTGCATTCACTATCCGTTCCACGCCCGTGCGCTGCGGGGTCTTCTTGGCGAGTACGCCGATTTTTTCTGTCATGATTCGATTCCTAAGCAGAGACGAAAGGCCGTGAAGAAATGAGTGGTTCGGGCGCGCGTACGGCGGCATACGGACTGGTGCCGGCGGACACTACGGAAGAGGTACGGACCAGGGCGGCGGGTGTCTCAACGCAGGTCGCCGTCCTTCCGGTGGGGAGCTTCGAACAACACGGTCCGTTTCTTCCGCTGGCGACCGACACGCTGGTCGCCTGTGCCGTGGCCCGGGAGATCGCCGCGGCGTACCCGGTGCACCTCCTCCCTCCGGTGACGATCTCCTGCTCGCACGAGCACGCGGCCTGGCCCGGGACCGTCAGCATCTCCTCGGTGACCCTTCACTCGGTGGTGTGTGACATCGCCCAGTCGCTGCGCCGCTCCGGCGTCGAGGCCCTGGTGGTGGTCAACGGGCACGGCGGGAACTACGTACTGGGCAACGTCGTCCAGGAATCCTCCGCCCGCGGCGAGCGCATGGCCCTGTTCCCGGCCGCGGAGGACTGGGAAGCGGCGCGGCAGCGGGCGGGGGTGACCACCTCGCTGCTGACCGACATGCACGCGGGAGAAATCGAGACCTCCATCCTTCTGCACGCTCATCCGGAATTTCTCCGCCCCGGTTATGAGACCTCCGATTTCGTCGCGGACGACCGGCGCCATCTGCTCACCCTCGGTATGTCCGGCTATACCGATTCAGGTGTCATCGGGCGCCCTTCGCTGGGTTCCGCGGGAAAGGGGAAGGAACTGCTGGCGAGCCTCGCGGATTCCTTCGGCGCGATTTTCTCGCTGCTGACCTCCGAGGAGGGGCGCGCATAGGAGCCCTCGGGTTCCGGGGACGTCCCGGAACCCGCCCGCAGGCCCGTGTACCAGCGGGCGACGAGGACGACGGCGCCCGGCAGGGCGGCCACGAAGCTCAGCACGCCGTACACCACGGCGACGGCCACACCGCTGCTCGCGCCGAGGCCGGCCGCGCCGAACGCCCAGGCGGTGACGCCCTCCCGGGGGCCGAACCCGCCGATGTTCAGGGGCAGTCCCATGGCGACCAGGGCGAGGACGGCCAGCGGCAGCAGGACGGCGACGGAGGCGCCGGAGCCGGCGACCCGGGCGGCCAGCACGAACATGCCGAGGTGGCCGGCCAGGATCAGCAGTGAGGAGACGGTGACGCCGGGCCAGTTGCGGCGCGACAGCAGGCCCTCGTGGGCCTCGGCGAGCGTGGAGCGCAGGCGCGTTCCGCGGCGGGACGGCGCCTTGTTCATGCGCAGCGCGACGACGACGGCGAGCGCTCCCACGGCCGCGAGGCCGACGAGGGGCGCGAAGTGCCGTACCTCGCCGAGCACCGGTGACGGCATCGTGAGCAGCATCGCCGTACCGACGACCGTCAACGCGACCTGTCCGGCGACGCGTTCGAGGACGACGGAACGAACTCCGCGGCCGAGGTCGCCGGCGTTCTGTCCGTGCCGGACGGCGCGGTGGACGTCGCCGAGGACGCCGCCGGGCAGGGCAGCGTTCAGGAACAGCGCGCGGTAGTAGTCGGCGACGGCCGGGCCGAGCGGCAGGCGGATCTTCAGGCCTCGGGCCACCAGCGACCAGCGCCAGGCGCTGAGCACGGTGGTGGCGACGCCGATCAGCAGGGACACCACCAGGGTCGTCGCGTCGATGCTGCGCAGCCCGTCCAGCAGGACGCCGGTGCCGAGGTGCCACAGCAGCGCGCCGAGGATGACGACACCGGCGACGGTGCCGAAGTGGGTGCGTACGGCGCGGGAGTTGATCCGTGCGAGCGCGCCACGCCACCAGGGCGTCCGCGCGGCGGCGGGCTCGGGCCGGGCCGAGGAGACGATCACACCGATACGGGCCTCGGAGACGGCGGGCCCGGTGGGCGGGGCGGCGGCAAGCACATCGGCCCGCGCGAGCAGAGCGGCGTCCCGAGCGGCGAGACAGGCGAAGCCGTCCTCCCACACCTCGACGGCGACGGAGGAAACGGGCAGAACCGCAGGGCGGGCGGCGCTCTCGGCCCGAGCCTCGACGCGGGGCCGCGTCGGCAGGGAGGCGCGCGCCTCAACAGCACCGCACGTCGGCACAGCGGCCCGCGCCTCGGCACCCGCCGGCGCCCCGGACACGACGTCCACTCCCCGTCGTGCCTCCGCCGTGCCACGTCGGTCGGTCGGTACCACGAGCGCCCGTACCGTCTCCACGCTCATGACGCCCCGCCCGTCGGCCGGGACAGTGCCAGTAGGTCGCTGTGGTGGACCGTGACGTGCAGTTCGCCCGCCTCGCAGGCCGCCAGGCGGTCCTGCAGATACCGTTCTGCGCGCTGCTTCAGCTCGGGGCGCTGTTCGACGGCCGCGCCGACCCAGCCGCGCAGCCACTGCGAGGTGAGCGCGGCCTCGCCGGGGCCGAGGCGCCAGGCGCTCGGGTTGACCCGTACCGTCGCGCCCCGCTCCGAGAAGGCCTCGCACGCGACGGTGATGGCGTCCGGGCCGAGCAGTCCGTCGCGCCGCTGGTGGGCGTTGAACGCCTCGGCGATCTCCGCGTCCATCGGGTCGGACGGGGTGAGTTCGACGCGGCCCGCCACCGAGAGCGTCAGCAGGGCCGGGCAGCCGGCGCCCGTGCAGGCGGCGGCGAGGGTCTCGATCTCCTCGCGCTTGAGGACGTCGAGGAGAGCGGACGCGGTCACCAGGGAGGCGCCGGCGAGGGCGTCCGGGGTGAGCCGGGCGACGTCGCCGCGCCGGGTCTCCACGGTGACCCGGCTGCCGTCGGCGGCCGAGCGCGGGGAGGCGACCGCCGCGAAGTGCAGCAGGTAGGGGTCGCGGTCGTGCAGGATCCAGTGCTGGGCGCCGTCGAGGCGCGGGGCGAGCCAGCGGCCCATGGAGCCGGTGCCGCAGCCGAGGTCGTGGATGACGAGACCGGCCTTGCCCGGCAGGTTGGCGAGCCGGATCCGCAGCGGGTCGAGCAGCTCATGCGCCCGCGCGGCCGCGTCGGCGGGCTCACGCAGCTCCAGCCACTCCGGGGCGTAACGCGGCGGCTCGTCGGGCCCGGTCTCCCGCAGGCGTACGGTGGCCCGCTCGCCGGGGCGCTGTGCGGGGCCGGCGCCGGGGATCACGGAACCCGGTGTCAACCCGGGCCCGGTCGCGCTTTCCTGCTGGGCGGCAGCTGCCACGGATCCCACCTTCGTCTCCCTCGGTCCCGGCTGTGCCGGGATCTTCCCGCCGACCTTGGTGCTGGTCCTGTTCATGCCGCCCTCCTGGGTTCGCTCGGCAGCCGGCCCAGTACTCCGGCGAGGCTGCGGGCCGTGGTCGCCCAGCCGTCCAGGGCGGCCCGCCGGCCCCTGGCGGCGGCCTTCAGCCGGCGTCGTACGTCCGCCTCCCCGAACCAGCCGCGCAGTTCGGCGGCGAGGGCGGCGGGGTCCTCCGGCGGTACGAGGATGCCGGGCACGCCTCCGTCGGGGGCGCGGCCGACCGCCTCGGGCAGACCGCCGACGTCGGTCGCGAGCACCGGGATGCCGCGCGCGAGGGCCTCCGTGACGGCCATGCCGTACGTCTCCGCGTACGAGGTCAGGACCATCAGGTCGGCGGTGTGGTAGCTGGCGTCGAGCTCGGCGCCGGCCCGCGGGCCCGCCAGCTCGATGCGGTCCTCCAGGCCGAACTCCCTGATCAGTGCCCGGAGATGGCCGACGTACTCGGGGTCCTGGGTGAGTCCGCCGACGCACACGCAGTGCCACGGCAGGTCGGCCGCGGCGGCCAGCGCCTGCACCAGCCGGTGCTGGCCCTTGCGCGGGGTCACCGCGGCCACGCACAGCAGCCGGGAGACGCCGTCGGTGCCGGAGGCGAGGGGCGCGATGTCGGCGCCGGGGGCGGCGACATGGACGCGCTCGGGGGCCAGGCCGTGGTGCGAGACCAGGCGCCGTACCGCCCAGTCGCTGGTGGCGATGACGGCGGGCACGGCCCGCAGCACGTCACGCTCCTTGGCGTCCAACTCGGCGGCCACCGCGGGCTCCAGGCCCGTCTCGTCGCCGAGCGGGAGGTGGACGAGGACGGCGAGGTTCAGCCGCTCGGTCTCCGGGACGACGATCTCCGGGACGCCGCACGCGACGAGGCCGTCCATCATGACGACGCTGCCGTCCGGCAACTCCCGCAGTGTGCGGGCGAGTTCCGCGCAGGCCGAGGCATCGGGCCGGGGCCAGCCGCCGTCGACGGCGTGCTTGTGGACCTGCCAGCCGAAGCCGGGGAGGTCCAGACTCACGCGCCGGTCATAGGCGTTGCCGCCGCTCGGCGCGGCCGGGTCGTCGACGCCGCCCGGCAGGACGAAGTGCACGGAGCGCAGGGACATGGGGAGGATCTCGGCGTTCTTCAGGACAGAGTTCTGCACCGGCACATAGCCGAGTGCGGGCTTCGCGGCCTTCTCCAGGGTCACGTCGGTCACAGGGCACGCTCGTAACTCGCCCACGCGATGTGCGACTCGTGGAGCGTGACGGTGATTCCGGCGATGCCCTTGGCGCCCTCGCCGAGCGCGCCCTTCTCGATGCGCTGGGCGAGCCGGTCGGCGATGACCTTGGCGAGGAACTCCGTCGAGGTGTTCACGCCGGCGAACTCGGGCTCGTTGTCGAGGTTTCTGTAGTTCAGCTCGCTCACGACGGCACCGAGTTCCTGCGTGGCCAGTCCGATGTCGACGACGATGTTGTCGTCGTCCAGCTGCTCGCGGCGGAACGTCGCGTCCACGAGGAACGTGGCTCCGTGCAGGCGCTGCGCGGGTCCGAAGACCTCCCCGCGGAAGCTGTGGGCGATCATGATGTGATCGCGGACAGTGACACTGAACAACGGACGACCCTCCAGGTGCGGCGCGTCTGGTCCCCCGGCTGATCCCTGCCGGGGGATGCCGTGTAGTACGGCTCTTCGCTTCCCTGCGTTCAGCCGCCTCTCACTCTTTTCTCAGGTCAGGCGGTCTTGCAAGCCCACAGGTCGTCCCGGATTGAACGACTCGTCAGGCTGTGTCCGCGTACCGGACCCGGTGACAGAGGGCCGGGATCTCCCCGGCGGCCAGGCGCGGCATGACGTCCGGGAGCTCCTCGAAGGCGGACTCGCCGGTGATGAGGGCGTCCAGCGCGGGGTCGGCGAGCAGGTCGAGGGCGAGGGCGAGCCGGTCGGCGTAGGTACGGCTGGAGCGGCGGGCCGGGGCGACGGTGCCGACCTGGCTGCTGCGGACGACGAGCCGGCGGGAGTGGAAGTCCTCGCCGAGCGGCAGGGAGACCCTGCGGTCGCCGTACCAGCTCAGCTCCAGGACGGTCCCTTCGTCCCGCAGCAGCTCCAGCGACCGGGCCAGGCCCTGCTCGGTGGCGCTGGCGTGCACGACGAGGTCGCGTTCACCGAGGGCGTCGGCGGGCAGGGCGAAGTCGACGCCGAGGGCCTGGGCGACCTTGGCGCGGGCGGGGTCGGCGTCGACGAGCTGCACGCGTACGCCCGGAAATCGTGCGAGCAGTGCGGCCACCGAACAGCCCACCATTCCCCCACCGACGACGGCGATCCGGTCGCCGACCAGGGGCGCGGCGTCCCAGAGGGCGTTGACGGCGGTCTCCACGGTGCCGGCGAGGACGGCGCGCTCGGCGGGGACGGTGTCCGGTACGAGGGTGACGGCGGTGGCGGGGACGACGTACCGCGTCTGATGCGGGTAGAGGCAGAAAACCGTCCGCCCCACCAGCTCCTCGGCCCCCTCCTCCACCACGCCCACGCTCAGGTAGCCGTATTTCACGGGAGCGGGGAACTCGCCCTTCTGGAAAGGCGCCCGCATGGCCGCGCGCTGGCTCTCGGGGACGCCTCCGCGGAACACGAGCGTTTCGGTCCCCCGGCTCACTCCGGAGAAGAGCGAACGCACCAGAACGTCACTCTGCGTGGGTTCCGGCAGGTCTGCGTCCCGTATCTCACCTTCACCCGGTTGGCGTAGCCAGAACGCCCTTGCGGTGCGGTTCATCGGCGTCCTCCTGAACGATCGGGAAGTGGTTCACGTACCGAGGTGTGCACAGGCCGCGCACAGTACGCGGCGTTGATCGACTCTGTCACATGGCCGGAGGGTGTGCGGTGGCCCTGAACAACACTTACGACGCAAGGCTGGTCCAGCAGGAGACCGCTGTGGGAGCGGGTCTGCAGATCCTGTTGCTTGCCCTGCTCGGTACGGCGATCGGCATGGGGCCGGCGGGCTGGCTGACCGGCCTCGCCTTCGCCGTCGCCAGCTGGGCGGTGCTCTCCAAGGCACTGCACCGCTCGCGCGTGCGCTCCTTCGGCCCGGCGAACCGGGTGACACTGGGCAGGGCGACGCTGGTGGGCGGAGTAACAGCCCTGGTGGCGGACTCTTTCGAGAGCTCACCCCCGGTAACCCTCTTCGTGGGTCTCACGGCGGTGGCCCTGATCCTGGACGGTGTGGACGGCAAGGTGGCCCGCGCGACGGGCACCTCCACCCCCCTCGGCGCACGCTTCGACATGGAGGTCGACGCGTTCCTGATCCTGGTGCTGAGCGTGTACGTCTCGATGCGGCTGGGCCCCTGGGTCCTGCTGATCGGCGCGATGCGCTACGCGTTCGTGGCGGCGGCCCGCGCCTACCCCTGGCTGAACGCCCCGCTCCCCCCGAGCACGGCCCGCAAGACGGTGGCGGCGATGCAGGGCATCTGCCTCCTCCTGGCAGCCTCGGGCCTCCTCCCCCACGCGGCCTCCTTCGCGGTGACAGCCCTGGCCCTCACAACCCTGACCTGGTCCTTCGGCCGAGACATCTACTGGCTGTACCGCACGTCGAGGGTCCAGGAGGGCGAGGTGGAGCAGATGCTGGAACAGGAGGCGGAACGCGAGCCGATCGCGTCCTGACCCGCTCATCGCCGCGGTGCCGGCCATCGGTACCAGGGATACGAAGACATCGGCCCGGGGCGGGGTCCTGACGAAGGCGAACTGGTCGCCGCCACCGTTCTCGACGATCCGCTCCAGAAGCCGGACGGCAGAGGAAAAGTGACCAGGGTCAGGGTGCCGGCGATTCGCCCGTCGGCCCTGGCTACGAGGGTCGTGTTCGCGTCGCTGGAGAGGATCCGGCCGACGGCCTCGGCGTCCAGGGGCCTTGCGGTTCGGGACAGCTGGGGCAGCAATCGGCTGAAGGCATCTACGAGTTCCTCGCTCGGTTCTCGCGCGATTTCCGTCTTGATCTTCATGGCGGCGACCCTATCCGCGGGGCAGCAGCACCATCGCCGCAGCCGGTACGGCGGCCAGGGTCAGCCACGGGACGGTCGGTGGCAGGCCGCTGTCGAGCAGTAGGCCCGTCGCCGAGGTGCCTGCCAGGACCATCGGGCCGGACACCGAGAACAACGCGCCCGTGTAGAGGCCGTTGCGGCCTTCCACCGCCAGGTCGGGGACCCAGGCGCGGGCGACAGGGGTGACCAGCATCTGGCCCAGGGTGAGCAGGACGACGAACGCTGCGGACGGGAGCAGGCCCGGTGCGCCGGTCCACGCGGCCGGGCAAGCCAGGGCCACCGTCGTGAAGCCGACCGTGATCAGCAGGAGCCCCGCCAGCATCGAGCGGCGGAGAGTCAGGCGCGACCCGGCCCACCGCGTCACCGGCAACTGCGCCCCCACCACCAGCAGCGACGACAGCGCGAACAGCCACGCCACCGGCGCCTGGGAGCCCGCGACCCGTTCGAGCTCCGCCGGCAGGGCTAGGTACAGCTGGTTGTAGGCGAGCAGGTGGGCGCCGTACGCACAACACAGCGCCAGGAAGCGCCGGTTGCGGAGGAGCAGGCCCAGGCCGCCGCTCATACGCGTCCGCGCCCAGCCCGGTATCCGCTGCGGCAACAGCCAGGCGTGCCCCGCGAGGGCCAGTACGAAGATCCCGGCCCCAGCCAGACACACCGCCCGGAAGTCCAACCCCAGCAGCAGCGCCCCCAGCAACGGCCCGACGAACACCCCGGCCTGACCCGCCACCGCGAACAACGCCAGGACCCGCGTCCGCGAACCCGATCAGCAGCACCGACCCGATCACCGCCCAGGTCGCCTCCGCATACCCCAGCCACGCGAACCCGGCGATCCGCAGCCCACACCCCGCCATCACCACCGCCCGCCCCAGATGCTCCGACAGGAAGGGCAGCACAGCGAAGAAGCCCAGGTTGAAGGCGAGTTGAGTGAGGATCAGGAGCTTGAGCAGCGGAGTGAGTTGGGTGTCGTTCCGCGTCCGCCGACGCACGCCGGCCGACAGGGCGGAGATCATTCCGCCCCCACCAACTCCCGTGCCCGAGCAGATCGTTCGACAGACGCGGCGGCTGCGACCGTACGACGCCCCGGCCGCCGTCGTACCCCTCCCGCCGCGCTCACCGCCAGCGCCCCCAACAGGGCGAGTACGGCCGCCGGTGCCAGGACCGCCCAGGGCGCGCGCTCGGCGTAGGGCTGGTTCTCGGCGAGGAGCAGGCCCCACTCCGGGGACGGCGGCTGCGCTCCCAGCCCGAGGAAGGCCAGCGAGGCGAGCGCGAGGGCGATGCCGGGCAGGCGGAGCAGGGCGTGGCGGGTGACGGGCGGGAGGACGGCGGGGAGGAGTTCATGCCGGAGGACGTACCAACTCCCCGCGCCCAGGCCCCGCGTGGCGGTCACGTGCTGCGCAGCCCGTTCCTGGCGCAGCAGCGCCGAGGTGTGCGTGGCCAGCGGCGCCCACGCCACGAGCAACACGGCCAGCGCGGGCGTGACCGGCCCGCTGCCCGCGACGGCGGTGACGAGGAGCGCGCCGAGGACAGGTGGTACGGCGTTGACCGTGTCGACCAACGGCCCGGACAGGCGCGGCAGCAGCCCGAGCAGTACACCGGCGGCCAGGGCCACGGCACTGATCGCGAGGGCGAGCAGGAGGGTGTCGAGGGCGCCATGGGCGACCCGGGCGAGGATGTCCCGGCCGAGGGCGTCCGTGCCGAACGGGTGTGCCCGGGACGGGGATTGGAGTCGCTCGCGCGTGTTCAGGGCGAGCGGGTCGCGGGGCAGGCCGAGGGCCACGACGGCGAGCAGGACACCGCCGTACAGGTAAGGCCGGATTCCGCGGGCCGGTGGGGTCGGGCGGTGCAGGGACGGCAGGGCTCCGTCGCGCAGGGCCGGTCCGATCAGCAGGCGGGTGGTGAGGCGGGAGGCGCCGGTCGCCGCCGCGGCGAGGAGGACGAGGGCGAGGGTGCCCGCCTGGAGGACGGGGAGGTCCTGGGCGAGGGCGGCCTGGAGGGTGGTGCGGCCGAGGCCGGGGATGTCGAAGATCTGCTCGACGGCCACCGAACCGCCGGTCAGCCCGACCACGAACAGGCCGGTGTTGGGGAGCAGCGCGGGCACGCAACGGCGTACCGCCTGGCGGGCGATGGTACGGCGGGGCAGTCCGCGCGCTGCCGCGGCCCGCGCCCAGGACTCCGCGAACGCGCCGGGCAGCAGGTCGTCGAGGAGCCGCCCGAGCACGGCCCCCGCGGGGAGGCCGAGAGCGAGCGCGGGCAGCACGGTCCAGCGGGGCCCGTACCAGCCGAGGGCCGGCAGCCAGCCGAGCTGCACTCCGACGACCGTGGCCAGTAAGGACGCGGTGAGGAACTCGGGCAGCGCGGCGAGCACGGCGGAGCCGCTGCCACCCGCGCGCCCCCGGCGCCCCTGCCGGTGCAGCGTGCGGGCGCACACGAGTCCGGCGGTGCCGGCGGCGACCGCGAGCGCCACCGCCATGAGCAGCAGGGAGACCCCGAGGGCCTGGAGAACAGTGGGGGTGACCTCGGCGCCGGAGATCCACGACCGTCCGGCGTCACCGCGCCACAGCCCGCCCGTCCACTGTCCGAGCAGCCGCAATGGGCCCTCTTCCAGGCCGAGTTGGGAGCGGATGTCGGCCAACACCTCTCGCGTCGGCTCCCGTTCGACCGAACGCGCCTTGAGCACGGTGAGTGCCGGGTCGGTGCGCGAGAGCCAGGGCAGTAGGCCAATGCCGCAGACGAGGGCGCCAGCGAGCCCAACCCGCCAGAAAAGCGCGGTCAGTTGGTGCCGCATGCGATCAGCGCCGGGTGCCGGAGGTGACAAGGGTGCGCTCGTACGGGTCGAGCAGCGCGCCGCGGACCGAGGTGCCGACGCCGGTGATGACGCGCTGGTGGACCAGCGGTACGACGGCGTCAGTGCCGAGGATCGCCGCCTCGGCCGCCATGGCCGCGCCCTGCCGTTCGCCGGTGTCGGCGATGCCCTCGGCCCGGGCCACCGCGCGGTCGACCGCCTTGTCGCACAGCAGCGCCAGGTTGTAGCCGCCGTCGCAGGTGAAGTCGCTGGCCAGCACGGCGACGGGATCGCCGATGTCGACCAGGGTGTTGCGGGCGAGGACGAAGGCGTCGAACCTCCCGGCCAGCGCGTCGCTCTCCAGCCGCGAGTACTCGCGCACCTCCAGCCGGACCTCGAATCCGGCCTGCTCCAGCTGCTGCTTCAACACCTGGGCGACTTCGGGGAGTTCGGGCCGGTTGTCGTACGTCGCGAGGGTGACCTTCGTGCCGTCGGGCGCCGCGGCCTTCGCGCGCCCGGCCGGCTGCTGCCGCTGGCCCTCGGCCCAGGTGACGGCGGGTCCGTAGATGCCGACGCCGGGGTCCGCGTGGCCTTCGTAGACGCCGTCGGCGAGGGCGGAGGTGTCGACGGCCCGGCGTGCGGCGGCCCGTAGCTTCGGGTCCTTGAAGGGGCCCTTCTTCGCGTTGAGCAGCAGGCCGGTGGTGCGGGTGGTGGCCGTCTCCCTGCGGGTGGCCTTGTCGAGGGAGGCGGCCTGCGCGACCGGGATCGCCTCGGCGAGGTCGGTCTGGCCGGTGCGCAGGGCGGCGGCGCGGGCGGTGCCGTCGGCGATGAACTTCACGTCCACGCCGGAGGATTGGGCGCGGCCGCCCCAGTAGTCATCGTATCGGTCGAGGGTCGCGGAGGTGGCGCCGGTGACCTGGGTGATCTCGAAGGGGCCGGTGGCGGTGCCGACCGGGTCGGCGGCGCCCTTCTCGTCGTAACCCTTCTCGGCGAGGATCGCGAGGCTCGGGCTGGACAGGCGGAGCGGGAGTACGGGGTCGGGGTTGCCGGTGGTGACGCGTACGCCGGTGCTGCCCTGGGGTTCCGCCTTGAGGGTGACTCCGGAGAGGGCGGCCGGGGCCGGCTTGGCCTCGGTGGCGTGGGTGAGGGAGGCGGCGACCGCGGCCGGGGTGACCTCCGTGCCGTCCTGGAAGGTGGCCTCGCGGAGGGTGAACAGCCAGGTGCGGTCGTCCAGTTGGCGCCAGGAGGCGGCGAGCGCGGGGGCGGCGGCGCCGTTGGCGTCCAGGGCGGTGAGGCTTTCGGTGACGCCGAGGCGGCTGAGGATGGTGGCGTCGGCGCCGTACGGGGAGAGGTTCTCGGCGGGCGGGAAGGCGAGGGCGACCCGCAGCCGGGAGCCGGACTTGGCGTCGCCGGAGGAGCCGTCGGCGCCGCCGGAGGCGAAGCAGCCGGTGAGGGCCGGGGTGAGCAGCAGGGCGAGGAGCAGTCGGAGTCGGTGCACGGCGGCTATCGCCCCATCGGTATCTCGAAGTGGATGATCCCCTGTCCGCCGGCGGGCTCCTCGCGCTCATCGAGCACGACCTTGCCGAGCGACCGCCAGAAGGGCTCGGCGCCCTCGACGGCCGGGTCGGTGTGCAGATAGACGGCGCGGTAGCCGCCGTCGGCGGCCGCGAAGGCGAGGAGCTCGGTGACGAGACGCCGGGCGAGACCGCGGCGGCGATGCTCGGGGCGGACGTAGATCCGGCGCAGTTGGGCGGTCTCGCCGGAGGGGAAGCGCTCGGCGATGTGCCGCGGGTTCGGCGGGTGGGCGGGGCCGCGGGAGTCGAGGGCGCCGGTGGCCACGACGGCTCCGTCCTCGGGGTCGAGGGCGACGAGGAGGGTGTGGCGGGCCGGGGCGAGATACGCGGCGGCCGGGTCGACGATATCGCCGTGCCAGTGCGGTACGTAGCCGGTGCCGAAGTCGCGGTAGAGGGTGTCGAGCATCACGGCTCGAGCACCATCGAGGTCGTCCGGGCCCGCCGCCCTGATGCAGTAGTCAAGCACTTGCACATCATATGCATTAAGGACTGCGACTTGATCACCCTCATCCGCTTGATCACCTCGATTTGACACGGGCGGGGAACGTGCCTAAAACCTAGCCACATGACATTCATTTTCAAAATGAGCCCGGCCCGGGCCCGGTAATGCGGGTCGCGTTCGTCGGCAAGGGCGGCAGCGGCAAGACCACGCTGTCGGCACTCTTCTCCCGCCATCTGGCCCGCTCCGGCGCGCCGGTACTCGCCATCGACGGCGACATCAACCAGCACCTGGCCGAGGCGCTGGGCCACGAGGGCGAAACCCCGGCCGCACCACCGCTGGGTGCACACCTGCCCGCCATCAAGGACTATCTGCGCGGTACGAATCCCCGGATCGCGTCCGCGGAGTCGATGATCAAGACGACCCCGCCCGGCCACGGTTCCCGCCTGCTCCGCCTCCTCGGGGACGACGAGATCCACGCCCGGCACGTCCGGCGCGCGGGCGAGGTACCGCTGATGGTGACGGGCGAGTTCGACGAGAGCGATCTGGGCGTCGCCTGCTACCACTCCAAACTCGGCGCGGTGGAGCTCTACTTGGGCCATCTGCTGGACGGCCCCGGCGAGTACGTCGTCGTCGACATGACGGCGGGCGCGGACGCCTTCGCGTCGGGCCTGTTCACCCGCTTCGACATCACCTTCCTGGTGGCGGAACCCACCCGCAAGGGAGTCTCGGTCTACCGCCAGTACCGCGACCACGCCCGGGAGTTCGGCATCCGGACCGCGGTCGTCGGCAACAAGGTGACCGGCGAGGACGACCTCCTCTTCCTCAAGGAACAGGTGGGCGACGACCTCCTGACCCACCTGGTCCACTCCCCCTGGGTACGGGCGGCCGAACAGGGCCGCACGGAGGGCGAGTTGGAGCCCCACAACCACCACGCCCTGAACGTCCTGCGCGAAGCGGCCGACGCCCGCCCCAAGGACTGGGCCGGCCTCCAGCGCCATGCCGTCGAGTTCCACCTGCGCAACGCCCGTGCGTGGGCGGACAAGGCGACGGGCACCGACTTGGCGGCCCAGGTGGACCCGGACTTCGTCCCGGACCCGACGACCCTCGGCTGACCCACCCCCCATGAGCCACCTACACCAACGATTAGAACGGACACCCCCTTTCATGTCTCTCGACGTCTCCCCGAAGCTCCTCGCCGAAGCCGAGTCCGGTGACATCCGCGAGGAGGACTTCGTGGACACGGTCCGCACGTCCCTCCCCTACGCCTATGACCTCATCGCCTCCCTGGCCACCGAACTGAAGGACGGCAAGGCCGAGTTCACCGACAACCAGACCCCTCCCCCGTCGGAAACGGAACGCGGCCAGCTCCTCCGCGCCCTCGCGAGCGACGCCATCCGCGGCAGCCTGGAACGCCACTTCGGGGTGGAACTGGCCTTCCAGAACTGCCACAGGGTGGCGACCTTCCACCCGGGCGCGCGAAACGGCGAAACATACAAGCGCTTCACCTCCCAGCGCTCCCAGATCCTGAACCAGTCCCCGGAGTTCAGGGACTGCTAGCTCAGTGACTCGGCAACCTTGCGGGCGCAGTGCCACCAAGTGACCCCGATGCAGATGAACTCGTCCCGCTCGGACGGAAGTTGATTACTCCCGCGCGGTCGGCCAGAACAGCTGGGAGGTGCTGAAGGAGAAGCCGACTGCCGCCCGGCGACCTCGGTCGCTTCCTGTACGGCAGGGTCCTGGGGCGGCAACGCGCGCCGCCCTGGGACCCCCTCTCCCTGGACTTTCGGCCCGTTGCTCAGGCCGCGTTCCGGGCCCGTCCGCGGTGTGCCCGGACGATGTCCGCGTACCGGTGACCCGTGCCCTTGATCGTGCGCTTCTGGGTGCGGTAGTCGACGTGGACCAGGCCGAAGCGCTTGTCGTAGCCGTACGCCCACTCGAAGTTGTCGAGGAGCGACCAGGCGAAGTAGCCGGCCAGGGGGGCGCCCTTTCGGGCGGCCGAGGCGCAGGCAGCGAGGTGGTCGATCAGGTACCGCTGGCGTTCGGGGTCGTCGACGGTTCCGTCGGGGCGTACGACGTCCGGGTAGGCGGAGCCGTTCTCGGTGACGTACAGGCGGCGGGCGCCGTACTCCTCGGTGAGGCGGAGCAGGAGCGTCTCGATGCCGCTCGCGTCGATCTCCCAGTCCATGCCGGTGCGCGGGACGCCCAGGCGGCGGACCGAGCGGACGTGGGGCGCGGGGGCGGAGGGGTCGTCGGCGACGGTGGCCGGCATGTAGTAGTTCAGGCCGAGCCAGTCGAGGGGTGTCGCGATGGTCGCCAAGTCGCCTTTCCGCTCGGGTAGTTCGACGCCGTACACCTCGCGCATGTCGGCCGGGAAGCCCCGGCCGTGGACGGGGTCCAGCCACCAGCGGTTGACGTGGCCGTCCATGCGGCGGGCGGCCCGCACGTCCTCCTCGCGGTCGGTCGCGGCGTGCACGGTGGAGAGGTTGGTGACGAGGCCGACCTGGGCGTTCGGCGCGGCGGCGCGGATCGCCTGCGCGGCGAGTCCGTGGCCGAGGAGCAGGTGGTACGAGGCCCGGACCGCGGCGGTCAGATCGGTGAGGCCGGGTGCCATCCGGCCCTCCAGATGGCCGATCCAGGCCGAGCAGAGGGGTTCGTTGAGGGTGGCCCAGAGGGAGACGCGGTCGCCGAGGCGTTCGGCGACGACCGAGGCGTACTCGGCGAAGGCGAGGGCGGTGTCCCGCTCGGGCCAGCCGCCTCGGTCCTGGAGCACCTGGGGCAGGTCCCAGTGGTAGAGGGTGACGGACGGGGTGATGCCCGCCTCCAGCAGTCCGTCGGTCAACTCGTCGTAGAACGCGAGGCCCTTGGGGTTGACCGGGCCGGTGCCGCCCGGCACGACCCTGGGCCAGGCGATCGACAACCGGTAGGCGTTGGTGCCGAGTTGACGCATCAGGCCGATGTCCTCGCGCCAGCGGTGGTAGTGGTCGCAGGCCACGTCGCCGTTGTCGTTGCCCGCGACCTTGCCGGGCGTGTGCGAGAAGGTGTCCCAGATCGACGGGGAGCGGCCGTCCTCGGCGACGGCTCCCTCGATCTGGTACGCCGCTGTGGCCGTGCCCCACAGGAAGTCCGGCGGGAAGGCGGCGAGGTCGATGCGGTCGGACACGGAAGTCCCTTCGGGATACGGGGAGTTGGTCACGGGATGTCGGGAGTCGGTGACGGGCTGCCGGGAGTCGGTCATTTGACGGCGCCCGCCGTCAGCCCGGCGACGAGATAGCGCTGGAGCAGCAGGAAGCCGGCCACCACGGGCACGCTGACGACCAGCGAGGCGGCCATGATCTGGTTCCAGTACACGTCGTTGAGGGTCGAGTAGCCCTGGAGGCCGACGGCGAGGGTGCGGGTGGTGTCGTTGGTCATGACGGAGGCGAAGAGCACCTCACCCCAGGCGGTCATGAAGGCGTAGACGGCGACGGCGACGATGCCGGGTATCGCGGCCGGTACGACGACTCGGAACAGCGCGCCGAGCGGGCCGCAGCCGTCCACGAGCGCCGCCTCGTCCAGGTCGCGCGGCACCGAGTCGAAGTACCCGATCAGCATCCAGATCGAGAAGGGGAGGGAGAAGGTGAGGTACGTCAGGATCAGGCCGCCGCGCGAACCGAACAGGGCGATGCCGGTGGCGTTGCCGATGTTGACGTACAGGAGGAACAGCGGGAGCAGGAAGAGGATGCCCGGGAACATCTGCGTGGACAGCACGGTGACCGTGAAGACGCGCTTGCCGCGGAAGCTGTAGCGGCTGACCGCGTACGCGGCGAAGACCGCGACCACCACCGAGCAGACGGTGGCCGCGACCGACACGATCAGCGAGTTCACGAAGTACTTCGCGAGCGGGACGGTGGACCAGATGTCGATGTACGGACGGATCGTCAGACCGCTGGGCAGCCAACGGAATTCGCCGGTCACGTCCGCGAGGGGCTTCAGCGAGCTGGAGACCATCACGTACACCGGGATCAGGACGAATCCGGTGAGCAGGGTGAGGAACACCCGCCGGGACCAGAGGAACGAACTCGGCGGTGCCATCGGGGACTTAGGCATCTGCGGCCCTCCGTCCGCGTGAGGTGAGCGCCAGGTACACGCCCGTCACGACGAGCAGGAACAGCAGCAGGAGTACGGACATCGCGGATCCGGTGCCGAAGTTCCAGGTGACGAAGGACGCCTGGTAGATGTGGACGGAGATGAGGTCGGCGGCCTCGGGGGCGGCCTTGCCGAACAGGACGTACGGCGTGTTGAAGTCGTTGAAGGTCCACAGGAAGAGGACGAGGACCAGAACCTGGTTGACCGGCCGCAGGGACGGCAGCGTGATGCGGCGGATCTGCTGCCACATGCCGGCGCCGTCCAACGCGGCTGCTTCGTACAGCTCGCCCGGGATGTTCTGCAACCCCGCCATGACGATGAGGAAGGCGAACGGCCAGCCCTTCCACACCGACACGGTCAGCAGGGCGTAGAAGCTGTTGTCGCCGATCAGCCAGAAGGACGGCTTGTCGGTGAGGTGCAGCTGGTCGTGCAGGACGTGGTTCACCAGGCCGTTGTCGTGCTGGAACATGAACACCCAGGTGATGACGGCCGCGTAGACCGGCAGCGCGTACGGCACCAGGAACAGGGCGCGCAGCAGACCGCGGCCGCGGAAGGTGTCCTGCATGTAGATCGCGGCCGTGGTGCCGATCAGCCAGCACAGGCCGACCGACAGCAGGGTGAAGGCGACGGTGACGAGGAAGGAGTGGAGGAGTGCCTCGCCGACGGGGGCGTCGAAGTCCACCGACACCTTGTAGTTGTCGAGGCCGGACCAGGGCGCGGTGCCCCAGTCGCGGATGTAGAACTGGGTGAGCTCCTTGAAGCTCATCACGATGCCGATCACCATCGGCACCAGGTGGACCAGGAGTTCGAGGAGCAGGGCGGGCAGCAGGAGCAGATACGGCAGTCCGATGCGGCGGATCCTCCCGGGGCGGCGGCGGGGCGCCTTCTCCGCCGTCCCGGGAGGGCTCTGCTGCACCGCGGCCTCCGCCGGTGCGGTCGTCGTCATCGTGCTCACTTCGCCGGCATCTGCTGCTGGGCCTTCTCCAGCGCGCTCTTGACGGAGTCGGTGGTGACCGCGCGTCCGGCGGCCGCGTCGGCGAACAGGTTCTTGACCGCCGTGCCGACCGCCGTCTCGAACTGCGACTCGTCCGCGACCTGCGGCAGCGCGGCGGCGCTCGTCGCCAGGGTCTGCTTCAGCACGGCGTTCGAAGCGGTGTTGAACGCGGCGTCCTCCTGGGCCGCCTTGACCGGCGGGATGGAGCTGTAGGCGGTGTTGAGGATCTTCTGCTCGGCGTCGCTCGTCATGAACTTCACGAACTTGGTGGCGCCGTCGAGGTTGTCGGTGTTCTTGAAGACGGCGAGGTTGATGCCCGCGACCATCGAGTTGATCTGGGCGCCGGTGCCGGGGGTGCCGGACTGCACGGGCACGGGCGCGATGCCGTACGAACTCTCGCTCATGCCCTGGGACTTGAGGTTGGCGGACGCGGACTGCCACAGCAGCATCGCCTGCTTGCCCTTGGCGAAGTCGCTGACCGACTGGTTCTGCGCGTACTCGGCGTCACCGGTCGGGATGACCTTGTCCTTGGCCATCAGGTCGACGTACTGCTTGACCGCGGCCACCACGTTGTCGTTGGTGAAGTCGGCCTTGCCGTCGGCGGTGAAGAAGTCGCCGCCGTGCTGCTTGGCGAAGACGAAGACGTGGTGGATGTTCTCCGAGAGGTTCGAACCCTCCGCGCCCAGCGGGGACTTGCCCTTCGCCTTGATCTTCTTGCCGTCGGCTATGAGTTCGGCCCAGGTGGCCGGCGGCTTGGTGATGCCGGCGTCGGCGAAGATCTCCTTGTTGTAGTAGAGGGCGTAGGCCATCGAGTACAGCGGTACGGCGGCCGGGTCCTTGCCCTCGGCGCCGGTCGAGCCGAGCGCCGAGTCGACGAAGCGGTCCTTGCCGCCGATCTTCGCGAAGTTCTTCGCGTCCCAGGGCAGCAGCGCACCCGTCGCCTGCAGGGACGCGCTCCAGGTGTTGCCGATGTTCAGGACGTCGGGGCCCTGGCCGGAGGTGGTCGCGGTGAGGATCCGGTTCAGCAGGTCGGACCAGGGCACGACCTCCAGATTCACCTTGATGCCGGTCTGCTTCTCGAACTTGTCGAGCTCCGGCTGCAGGACCTTCTTGTCGACGGCGATGCTGGCGCCCTGGTTGGAGGCCCAGTACGTGAGCGTCTTCGGCGAGTCGTTGGACCCGCCACCGTTCGACGAACCGCCCCCGCAGGCCGAGGCGGCAAGGGCGAGTGACATGGTGACGGCGCCTACGGCCGCGGCTCGGATGCTGCGCATGGCTCCCGGGTCCCTTCAGGGATTGCACTCATGGCTTAATTTAGGACGTGAGTTAAACCTCAAGAGATGGCCTCGTCAAGGGGTACGGCAACCCTTGTGGAACTCCGGTCGCGCCTCTTGACGCGAGCGTTCGAGCAGTTGAAGCATTCACCGGCGAGAGAGCGCTCCCAAACCCCACCAGGTTCACTTCCTGAACAGGAGAGCCGCCCCATGCCTGTGCCCGACATCGGCCGCAGAACCGTCCTCGCCGCCGCGGCCGCCGCTCCGGCGGCGCTCGCCCTGCCGGCCCGCGCGTCCGCCGCCCCCGCGCGGACCGGGAAGCCGCGCCTCCTCCCCGGAGGCGGCGACCTCGGTCCGAACGTCCTCGTCTTCGACCCGTCCACGCCCGGCATCCAGGCCCGGCTGGACGAGGTGTTCAAGCAGCAGGAGTCGGCCCAGTTCGGGACGGGCCGCTACGCCCTGCTCTTCAAGCCCGGCACCTACAACGGCCTCAACGCCCAACTCGGCTTCTACACCTCGGTCATGGGCCTCGGCCTCTCCCCCGACGACACGACCATCAACGGGGACGTGACGGTCGACGCGGGCTGGTTCAACGGCAACGCGACGCAGAACTTCTGGCGTTCGGCGGAGAACCTCGCCCTGGTCCCGGCGAACGGCACCAACCGCTGGGCGGTCGCGCAGGCCGCCCCGTTCCGCCGGATGCACGTCCGCGGCGGCCTCAACCTCTCGCCCACGGGCTACGGTTGGGCAAGCGGCGGCTACATCGCGGACAGCCGGATCGACGGCCAGGTCGGCCCGTACTCCCAGCAGCAGTGGTACACCCGTGACAGCGCGATCGGCAGCTGGCTCAACGGCGTCTGGAACATGGTGTTCTCGGGCGTCGAGGGCGCCCCCGCGCAGAGCTTCCCGAACCCGCCGTACACGACGCTCGCCACGACACCGGTCTCCCGCGAGAAGCCGTTCCTGTACGTCAGCGGCTCCGAGTTCCGCGTCTTCCTGCCGGAGAAGCGGACCAACGCCCGTGGGGTGACCTGGGGAAACGGCACCCCGCGCGGCACATCACTCCCCCTGTCGCAGTTCTACGTCGCCAAGCCGGGTGTCTCCGCGGCCACCCTCAACCAGGCGCTCACCCAGGGCCTCCACCTGCTGCTGACGCCGGGGATCTACCACCTCGACCGGCCGATCCAGGTGAACCGGGCCAACACCGTGGTCCTGGGCCTCGGTTACGCGACTCTCGTACCGGACAACGGAGTTACGGCCCTCCGCGTGGCCGACGTCGAGGGCGTGCGGCTGGCCGGCTTCCTGATCGACGCGGGTCCGGTCAACTCCCCCACCCTGCTGGAGGTCGGCCCGAGGGGCGCCTCCCGGGACCACTCCGCCAACCCCACCACCGTGCAGGACGTGTTCGTGCGGATCGGCGGCGCGGGCGCCGGAAAGGCCACCACCAGCATGGTGATCAACAGCCGGCACACCATCGTCGACCACACCTGGGTCTGGCGCGCCGACCACGGCACGGGCGTCGGCTGGGAGACCAACCGGGCCGACTACGGAGTCGTCGTGAACGGCGACGACGTGCTGTGCGCCGGGCTGTTCGTCGAGCACTTCAACAAGTACGACGTGCAGTGGTACGGGCAGCGAGGCCGCACGATCTTCTTCCAGAACGAGAAGGCGTACGACGCCCCGAACCAGGCCGCGATCCAGAACGGGTCGGTGAAGGGTTACGCCGCCTACAAGGTGGGCGACGGAGTAACCGCCCACGAGGGCTGGGGACTTGGCAGCTACTGCTACTACAACGTGGACCCGACGATCGTGCAGCACAGCGGTTTCGCGGCGCCCAACCGGCCGGGGGTGCGCTTCCACGACCTGCTGGTGGTGTCGCTGGGCGGCAACGGGCAGTACGAGCACGTCGTCAACGACACCGGGGCGCCGACGTCGGGAACCTCGACCACGCCGTCGACGGTGGTGTCGTATCCCTGACGCGGGCGGGACTCGCGGTGGCGTCGGCTGAGCCAGTCGCCGGCCTCGCCGGGATCACGCGGAGGTGGCCCCCACCCGGATGCGAGTGGGGGCCACCCCGGCCGCTAGGCCCGGGCCGCCGTGGCGGCCGGTGCCGGTGCGTGGCCGATCAGGCGGGCGGTGAACGTGCCCCGGCCCTGGCTCCGGCTGCGCAACCGGGTTGCGTAGCCGAAGAGTTCGGCCAGGGGCACGGTGGCCGTCACCACCGCCGTGCCGGCCCGCGTCGTCGAGCCCGAGACCCGGCCGCGGCGCGCGGCGAGGTCGCCGAGCACGCCGCCGACGAAGTCCTCGGGCACGGTGACCGTGACCTCGGCGACCGGTTCCAGCAGGACCATCGCGCAGGCCCGCAGGGCTTCCCGGAGGCCGAGCCTGCCCGCCGTACGGAAGGCGGTCTCCGAGGAGTCCTTCACGTGCGTCGCCCCGTCGGTCAGGGTGACGCGCAGCCCGGTCACCGGGTGTCCGCCGAGCGGGCCCTCGGCGAGGGCGTCCCGGCAACCGGCCTCGACCGCGCGGACGTACTCCTGCGGTACCCGCCCGCCGACGACCGCCGACCGGAACTCGAACCCGGCCTCCAGCGGCTCGACATCGAGGACGAGATGGGCGAACTGGCCCGCCCCGCCGTCCTGTTTGACGTACCGGAAGACAAGACCGGACACCCCACGCCCGACGGTCTCGCGGTAACTCACCCTCGGGCGGCCGACGTTGACCTCCAGCCCGTGTGCGAGCCGGAGCTTCTCCGCGGCCACCTCCAAGTGCAGTTCACCCATGCCGGACAGCACCGTCTGACCGGTCTCGGGGTCCGTCCGCACGACCAGCGAGGGGTCCTCCTCGGCCAGCCGTCCGAGCGCCGAGGCCAGCCGGTCGGCGTCGGTGGTGCGCCGCGCCTCGACGGCCACGGAGACCACCGGCTCGGTGACACCCGGGGGTTCGATGACGAGCGGATGCCCGGGAGCGCACAGCGTCGAGCCGGCGCGGGCCGACTTCAGCCCGACCACGGCGACGATGTCCCCGGCGACCGCGCGGTCCACGCGCGCGTGGCGGTCGGCCTGGACGCGCAGGATGCGCCCGATCCGCTCGGCGCGGCGCGTGCCCGCGTCCCACACGGTGTCTCCCTTCTCGATCGTGCCCGAATAGATGCGTACGTACGTCAGCCGTCCCGTCGGCGTGGCGTTCACCTTGAACGCCAGCGCGGCGAAGGGCGCCGCCGGGTCGGCCGCGCGCTCCTGCTCCGTACCGTCGTACGTGCCCCGTACGGCGGGCACGTCGAGCGGTGAGGGCAGGTAGGCGACGACGGCGTCGAGCAGCGGCTCGATGCCGCGGTTGCGGTAGGCGGAGCCGCAGAGCACCACCACGCCGTCGCCGCTGCGGGTCAGGTCCCGCAGGGCGCCGGCGAGGGTGTCGGCGGACAGCGACTCCCGGTCGACGAACTCCTCCAGCGCGGCCGGGTGGAGTTCGGCGACGGCTTCCTCCAGCAGCCGCCGACGCCTGCGCGCCTCGTCCAGCAGCTCGTCCGGCACGCGCGTGTGCTCGGCGGTGTCGCTGCCGTCGGCCCAGACGAGGGCACGCATGCGTACCAGGTCGACGACACCGGTGAAGCCGTCCTCCGCGCCGATCGGCAACTGCACGACGAGGGGCGCCGGATGCAGCCGTCGCCGGATGGAGTCGACCGCGGTGTCGAGGTCGGCGCCCGCGCGGTCCAGCTTGTTGACGAACGCGATCCTCGGCACGCCGTGCCGGTCGGCCTGCCGCCACACCGACTCGCTCTGCGGCTCCACGCCGCCCACCGCGTCGAACACCGCGACCGCCCCGTCCAGCACCCGCAGCGAACGCTCGACCTCGTCGGCGAAGTCGACGTGCCCGGGGGTGTCGATCAGGTTGATCCGGTGGCCGTCCCAGTCGCAGCTGACGGCCGCGGCGAAGATGGTGATGCCCCGGTCGCGCTCCTGCGGGTCGAAGTCGGTGACGGTGGTGCCGTCGTGGACCTCGCCGCGCCGGTGGATGGTGCCGGTGGCGTACAGGATCCGCTCGGTGACGGTGGTCTTGCCCGCGTCGACGTGGGCGAGGATGCCGAGGTTGCGGACGAGGGCGAGGGGGTTGGTGTTGGTGCGCACGGCCCGTTGGCCTTTCTGGTGATCTGTGGGATCGGGCAGCGCGATTTCCCGGGCGGGGCGGGCACGGCCGTGGCACGCCGGTGAGGGCGGCGGGTCGTGTCAGACGTGTGCCAGGGGCATCCGGTACCGGCCGCGCAGCGGGCACCGGACGGACGGGGACACGAGGATCACCTCGTACTGCGCGCAGGGGACGACGACTTCGGTGCGGTACCGCACGGCCGTCTCCCCTCGCCTGCCCGCGCGTCACGGTGACGCACGGTGCGTGGCGAGTGTAGGGAGCGGGGAGGGTCCGGTGCACCGGATTTTCGCGGCGGCGCGCGGCAGGTGAACTTTCCTGGAACGGACGGAACTTATCCGCCGCGCCACTAGTTTCTACGGTGCTGTAGATCTCATACGACACCGAACATCTGGAGTTCTCATGGCCCTGTGGGACCGCATCAAGGAATCCGCGACGACGATGCAGACCCAGCTCGTGGCGAAGAAGAACGATCTGAAGAGCGGCGCCTTCCGTGACGCCAGCATGGCGATGTGCGCCCTGGTCGCGGCTGCCGACGGCACCATCGATCCGGCCGAGCGGCAGCGCGTGGCCCAGCTGATCGCCACCAATGAGGTGCTGCAGAACTTCCCCGCCGACGACCTGCGCCGCCGCTTCGAGGAGAACCTGAACAAGCTCACCACGGACTTCGCGTTCGGCAAGGTCAGCGTGCTCCAGGAGATCGCCAAGGCGAAGAAGAAGCCCGCCGAGGCCCGTGCCGTCATCCAGATCGGCATCGTCATCGGCGGCGCCGACGGCGACTTCGACAAGACCGAGCAGGCCGTCGTACGGGAGGCCTGCTTCATCCTGGACCTGCCGCCGCACGAGTTCGACCTCTGACCGGCCCCCGGACGCCCGGTACGGGCCCCGGCGTCAACCGCTGAGTTCACGCCAGGACCCGTACGGGGTGGTTTACGGCCGCCGGAACGGGTGAGGCGGTCGTAATGTCCCAGCACCAGGCCACAGTGGCCACCGCCGAAACTCCCGTGCCAGTTCTACCGGAGCGCGGGGTTTCCCCGCCCCGCGCGCGGGCGAAGGAGCGGGACTCCTACTTCGACAACGCGAAGTACCTGGCGATCGTGCTGGTGGCCACAGGGCACGCCTGGGAGCCGCTGCGGGACGGCAGCCGTACCGTCTCCGCGCTGTACATGCTCGTCTACGCCTTCCACATGCCGGCGTTCATCGTGGTCTCCGGCTACTTCTCGCGCAGCTTCGACGCGAGCCCGGGCCGGATCAGGCGCCTGGTGACGGGGGTGGCCGTGCCGTACGTCGTGTTCGAGACGGCGTACACCCTCTTCACCCGCTGGACCGACCAGGAGCCGGACCGGCCCATCAGCCTGCTGGACCCGCTCTATCTGACCTGGTTCCTGGTCGCGCTGTTCGTCTGGCGGCTGACCACCCCGATCTGGCAGCGCGTGCGATGGCCGCTGCCGCTCGCCCTGGTGATCGCCGCGCTGGCGACCGTCTCGCCGTCCATCGGCAACGACCTCGACCTGCAGCGGGTCCTGCAGTTCCTGCCGTACTTCGTGCTCGGCCTGTGTCTGCGGCCGGAGCACTTCCGGCTGGTACGGCAATGGAGGGTGCGCCTGCTGGCGGTCCCGGTGTTCGCCGCCGCGCTCGCCGTGGCGTACTGGACGGTGCCGCGGATGACCGGCGCCTGGTTCTTCCACCGCGACAGCGCGGCGGAGCTGGGCGCGCCCACCTGGTACGGGCCGCTGATGACGCTGGCGTCCTTCGGCTGCTCCATGGTCCTGGTCGCCTGCTTCCTGGCCTGGGTGCCGGGGCGGCGGATGTGGTTCACGGCCCTCGGCGCGGGCACGCTCTACGGCTATCTGCTGCACGGGTTCGTCGCCCAGGGGTCCAAGTTCTGGGGCTGGTACTCGCCGGACTGGATCCACCGGCCGCTCGGGGAGCTCACCGTCACGGTGGCGGCCGCCGCGATCGTCACGGTGCTGTGCACACCGCCCGTCCGGCGGATCTTCCGCTTCGTGGTGGAGCCGACCATGGAGTGGGCGTTCCGACGTGACCCGCGGGGCGCGCCGGAACCGGCCCGTGAGCTGGGAACTCGGACCGGGTCACGGGCGTTGTCCTGATACCGACCGAGCAAGAGGAGCCACCCGTTGTCCGCCGGATCGACGGACCCCTCGGGGCACGGCACGCGGCGGGATGCCCCGACTCAAAGGTCCCGTCGATGAGTGCCGTGGAAGTGTGGCTGTGCTCGTACTGACGGCCGGCACCGGCTATTTCGTCGCCCAGGAGTTTCGCGTACGTCTCCGCCGCCCGCCTCGCCCGCGACGAGACGGGCGGGCTGACCGGCCGGGAACCCCGGGAACGCGAAAGACCCCTGCTCGGCAGGGGTCTTGCTGGTGTCCGAGGGGGGACTTGAACCCCCACGCCCGATAAAGGGCACTAGCACCTCAAGCTAGCGCGTCTGCCATTCCGCCACCCGGACCAGGTGTCTGCCGCCTGACCGGGGGTGTTCCCCGCGGCGACACGGACAACAATACCAAGGTTTCGGAGCGCCTTTCACCTGCATATCCGTCACCCGAGGTGTCCGTTCCGCTACGGCTTGCCGTCGGCGAGCAGGGCCTGAAGTGCCCGTACGAGCCCCTCCGCCTGCCCCTCCTCCAGCGGCGCGAGAAAGCGCCGCTCGGCGGCCCGCCGCGCCCGCTCCCCCTCGCGCAGACACTCCTGGCCCGCGGGGGTCAGCTCGACGATGTTCTTACGGCGGTCCCGCGGGCTGCGTCGCCGGGTCACCAGGCCTTGGCCCTCCAGGCCGTCGACGAGCGACACCATCGTGGTCCGGTCCACGCCGAGCCGGGCGGCCGCCTCGGCCTGCGACAAGGGTTCCTCGCCGGACAGCACCACCAGCACGGCCAGTTCATGACCGTCTATCCCGTACGGCGCGAGCGCCTCCGCGGACGCCCGGGCCAGCTGGGCCTGCGCGTGCTTGAGGAGGTAGCCGAGCCGGGCTTCGAGGGGCGCGGGTCTCACGTCTGCTGCCATGCCCAGACTGTAACCCTACCTGATCGTCAGCAGCCATGATGATTCGCTACGCTGACGAACATGACGATGACGACTGTGCGCTTCGGCATCAAGACCACCCCGATGCATGTGCCGTACGAGGACATCCGCCGCGTCTGGCTGGAGGCGGACGCCGTGCCGGAGATCGAGGACGCCTGGCTGTGGGACCACCTGCTGCCGGTCGCGGGCCCGAAGGACGGACAGATACACGAGGGCTGGACCCTGCTCAGCGCGCTCGCCGCGCAGACGGAGCGGCTGCGGCTGGGCCTGCTGGTGACGAGCAACCGGATCCGCCCGCCGGCTCTGCTGGGCAAGATGGCGTCCACGGTGGACGTGATCTCGGGCGGGCGGCTCGTACTGGGGCTCGGCGTGGGCGGCACGCACCAGCCGCCGGGCGCGGGCGGGATCGCCGGGGCCAATCCGGCGATCGAGGAGTACGAGGCGTACGGGCTGACGCTGGTGCCGCCGGCCGAGGGCATCGCGCGGCTGGCGGAGACGGTGGAGATCCTGAAGCTGATGTGGACACGGGACGTCTTCGACTTCGACGGCCGGCACTACCGGCTGAGGGGCACGCGGAACGAGCCCAAGCCGGTGCAGTGCCCCGGTCCCCCGCTGCTGATCGGCGGCTGGGGCACCCGGCTGCTGCGGCTGGTCGCCGAGCACGCCGACGTGTGGAACGTCCCCGGACCGCCGCACAACAGCGTCGAGTTCGTCGCCGAGCGGGCACGCGTGCTGGACGCGCACTGCGCCGAACTGGGCCGCGATCCGCGCGAGATCACACGGTCCGTACAGGTCCTCGTGTCGTACGACGACCCGGCGGCGACGCGCGCGACGGTGGCCGCACTGGTCGACGCCGGCGTGAACCACGTCGTACTGAGCCTGCCCCGCCCCTATCCGCGGGGCGTGGCACGGTGGTTGGCCGACGAGGTGATCGCCGGGTGGCGCCCCCGGGACGCGGACACGGGGGACGCCACCCGGCCGTCGATCACGGCATGAGCCGAGCAGCAGCTCAGGTCACGGCATGAGGTGGTAGTCCGGGAAGTTCCCCGGCAGCCGTTCCCCTGTAGGGCCCTGTGTCACGGCGCGCACCAGTAGCTCGCCGCCGACGAACGCGCCGCGCCAGGACGCGCCGAAGCCGCCGAACAGCTCGTCGCGGTCGCCGCGGGAGCGGGGCTTGCCGTGGCCGACCTTGAACGCCCGGATCTGCGGGGCCAGTCGGTCGAAGGTGGCCCGGTCGTCCGTGGACAGGGTGGCCACCAGCGCGCCGTTCGAGGCGTTCATCGCGGCCAGCAGCTCCGCCTCCGTGTCGACCAGGACGATGGTGTCGACCGGGCCGAAGGGCTCCGCGTGGTGCAGCGGGGAGGACGGCGGCGGGTTGAGGAGCGTGACCGGCTGGACGTATGCCGAGGTGTCCTGGCCGGGGAGGAAGCGGGCTTCGGTCTCGCTGCCGCGGTGCAGCGGGACGGCGCCGCGGTCGACGGCCTCGGCGACCTGGTCGTGCAGCTCCTTGGCCTTGGCGGCGTTGACGACCGGTCCGAAGTCCAGTACGGGATACGGGTCTTGGGGCTGCTCGACGGCGAGCGGGTGGCCGACCCTGAGCGTGCGCACCGCCGGGAGGTACGCCGCCAGGAACTCGTCGAACAGCTGCCGCTGGACGACGAAGCGCGGGTACGCCGTGCAGCGCTGCTTGCCGTAGTCGAAGAGCTTGGGGATCACCGCCGTCAGCGCGTCCCAGTCCGAGTGGTTCCAGATGCCCCAGGTGTTGAGTCCCTCCTGTTCGAGTACGTGTCGTTTGCCAAGGTCGGCGACTGCGGTGGCCACCGCGGCGCCGGTGTCGCGGCCGCCGACGAAGGAGACGCAGCCGATCTCGGGCGCCCGCACCAGCGCCTCCGACAGCTCGCCCCCGCTGCCGCTGACGAGGGTGGCGGGAATCCCCTCGCGGGCGGCCAGCGCACAGGCCAGGGTCAGACATGCGAGCCCGCCGTCGGTCGGGGTCTTGGCGATGACCGCGTTGCCTGCCAGTGCCTGTACCAGCATTGCGTGAACGAGCACGCTCATCGGATAGTTCCAGCTCGCGATGTTGGAGACCGGCCCGTCCAGCGGGGCCCGGCCGTCGAGCATGGGGTCGATTCCGTCGACGTACCAGCGCACTCCGTCGATGGCCCGGTCGACGTCGGCCTGCGCGAGCCGCCAGGGTTTGCCGATCTCCCAGACGAGGAGCAGGGCGAGCAGTTCGCGGTGTTCGGTGAGCGCGTCGAGGGTGGCCGCGACGCGGGCCCGGCGCTCGTCGAGGGGGACGTGCCGCCAGGCACGGTGCTGGTCGAGCGAGGCACGGACGGCCTGGTGGGCGGTGTCCCGGTCCAGTCGGGGCGGGCCGGCGATGGGGCTGCCGTCGACGGGGCTGGTGGCGGGCAGCGCCCGGCCGTCCGTCCGCCAGGCGGCGCCCCAGAGGTTGCGGACGCGGTCGTCCTGGAAGGCCTCGGGGGCGACGGCGAGGCAGCGCTGCCAGGCGTCGGACCAGGACGTGCCTGATTTCAGGGTGAGGGTAGGGGTCTTGCCGGGGTTGAGGTCGGTTGCCATCGGGTTGCTCCGCTCTCGGTGCACAGTCGGGGGCGGGGGTTGCATGGCTCACATCAACTATGAGTGCCGCCACGCCCGGCTTCGAGACGGGCGAGCACGAGTTTCGCCGTCTCCGTCGGTGTGGATCCCACCCTCACTCCGACCGCCTCGAGCGCTTCCTTCTTCGCCTGCGCGGTGCCGGAGGAACCGGACACGATCGCGCCCGCGTGCCCCATCGTCTTTCCCTCGGGGGCGGTGAAACCGGCGATATAGCCGACCACGGGCTTGGTGACGTGCTCGCGGACGTAGGCGGCCGCGCGTTCCTCCGCGTCGCCGCCGATCTCCCCGATGAGGACGATCAGTTCGGTGTCGGGGTCGTCCTGGAAGGCGGCGAGGCAGTCGATGTGCGTGGTGCCGACGACGGGGTCGCCGCCGATCCCCACGCAGGTCGAGAAGCCGATGTCGCGGAGTTCGTACATGAGCTGGTAGGTGAGCGTGCCGGACTTGGACACCAGGCCGATGCGGCCCGGCTTGGTGATGTCGGCGGGGATGATGCCCGCGTTGGACTGGCCGGGGGTGATCAGGCCCGGGCAGTTGGGCCCGATGATCCGGGTGCCCTTCGACTTGGCGTAGGCGTGGAAGGCGACGGAGTCGTGGACGGGGATGCCCTCGGTGATGACGACCGCGAGCCCGATACCGGCGTCGGCGGCCTCGATGACGGCCGCTTTCGCGAAGGCGGGCGGCACGAACACGACCGTGACGTCCGCGCCGGTCGCGTGGATGCCCTCGGCGACCGAGCCGAAGACGGGGACGGCACGGTCGTCGAAGTCGACGGTCTGTCCGGCCTTGCGCGGGTTGACGCCGCCGACGACGTTCGTGCCGGCCGCGAGCATGCGCCGGGTGTGCTTCATGCCCTCGCCGCCGGTCATGCCCTGGACGAGGACCTTGCTCTCCTTGGTGAGGTAGATGGCCATGTCGGGCTCCTTCAGCCGGCGGTGGCGAGTTGGGCGGCACGGCGGGCGGCGCCGTCCATGGTGGTGGCCTGCTGGACCAGTGGGTGCGCGCGGCCGTCGAGGATGGCGCGGCCGCGGGCCGCGTTGTTGCCGTCGAGGCGTACCACCAGCGGCTTGGTCAACTGCACGGAGTCCAGGGCCTGCACGATGCCGTCGGCGACCGCGTCGCAGGCGGTGATGCCGCCGAAGACGTTGACGAAGACCGACTTCACCGCCGGGTCGGACAGGATGACGGACAGGCCGTCCGCCATGATCTGGGCGGAGGCGCCGCCGCCGATGTCGAGGAAGTTGGCGGGCCGGGCGCCGCAGCCCGCGACCACGTCCAGGGTCGACATGACGAGCCCCGCGCCGTTGCCGATGACGCCGACCTCGCCGTCGAGCTTGACGTAGTTGAGGCCCTTCGCGGCGGCCGCCGCCTCCAGCGCGTCGTCGTGCTCCACGTCGTCGGCGCCCCAACGCGCCTGCCGGAAGCGGGCGTTGTCGTCGAGGGTGACCTTGCCGTCGAGGGCGAGGATCTGGCCCTGTCGCGTGCGCACGAGTGGGTTCACCTCGACGAGTACGGCGTCCTCGCGGACCAGCACCTCCCACAGCCGTACGAGAACGTCGACGGTCTGCGCGGGCAGTCCGGCCGCCTCGGCGATCTCGCCCGCCTTCGCCGAGGTGACACCCTCGGCCGGGTCGATGTGGATGCGGGCGACGGCCTCGGGCCGGGTGGCCGCGACCTCCTCGATCTCCATGCCGCCCTCGGCGGAGGCGATCGCGAGGAAGGTGCCCGCCGCGCGGTCGAGCACATAGGAGACGTAGAACTCGGTCTCGATGTCCACGGGTTGGGCCAGCATCACCTTGCCGACCGTGTGCCCCTTGATGTCCATGCCCAGGATCTGGCGCGCGGTGAGCTCCGCGGCGGCCGGGTCGGCGGCGAGTTTCACCCCGCCCGCCTTGCCTCGCCCACCCGTCTTGACCTGAGCTTTCACTACTACGCGCCCACCGAGTGCGCGGGCGATCTCACGGGCCTTCTTGGGAGAATCGGTCACCTCGGCCCTCGGCACCAAAATGCCGTGTTCCTCGAAGAGTTCCCTTGCCTGGTGCTCGTACAGGTCCATTCCGGCTCCTGACTTAAAAGTGCCGCACGCCCCCTGGACACCACCCACCGGATGCGGGATAACAAGCTTCATACAGTATTCGTCGACTGTATGCAATGTACCGCGAGAGCGTTCCAACCCCCTACGAAGGGACAGGACTTCGCCATGCCCGACGACACCCAGGACGTGATTTCCGGTGGTCATCTCGTTGCCAAGGCGCTCAAGGCAGAGGGAGTCGACCGCATCTACACGTTGTGCGGCGGCCACATCATCGACATCTACGACGGCTGCGTCGACGAGGGCATAGAGGTCGTCGACGTCCGCCACGAGCAGGTCGCCGCCCACGCCGCCGACGGCTACGCGCGCCTCACCGGCAAGCCCGGCTGCGCGGTCGTCACCGCCGGTCCGGGTACGACCGACGCCGTCACCGGTGTCGCCAACGCCTTCCGCGCGGAGTCCCCGATGCTGCTGATCGGCGGCCAGGGGGCGCTCACCCAGCACAAGATGGGGTCCCTGCAGGACCTGCCGCACGTCGACATGATGACGCCGATCACCAAGTTCGCGGCGGCCGTGCCGGACACGGCCCGCGCCGCCGACATGGTGTCCATGGCGTTCCGCGAGTGCTACCACGGCGCGCCAGGGCCCTCCTTCCTGGAGATCCCGCGCGATGTGCTGGACGCCAAGGTGCCGGTGAGCAAGGCGCGCGTGCCGAAGCAGGGCGCCTACCGCGCCTCGACCCGCTCGGCCGGCGACCCCGAGGCGATCGAGAAGCTCGCCGACCTGCTCGTCCACGCCGAGAAGCCGGCCATCCTGCTCGGCAGCCAGGTGTGGACGACCCGCGGCACCGAGGCCGCGATCGAGCTCGTACGGACCCTCAACATCCCGGCGTACATGAACGGCGCGGGGCGCGGCACGCTCCCGCCCGGCGATCCGCACCACTTCCAGCTGTCGCGCCGCTACGCCTTCTCCAACGCCGACGTCATCGTCATCGTCGGCACGCCCTTCGACTTCCGCATGGGCTACGGCAAGCGCCTCTCGCCGGACGCGACCGTCGTGCAGATCGACCTCGACTACCGGACCGTCGGCAAGAACCGCGACATCGACCTCGGGATCGTCGGTGACGCGGGCCTGGTGCTGAAGTCGGTGACCGACGCGGCCTCCGGGCGCATCAACGGCGGCGCCGCCAAGCGCAAGGAGTGGCTCGACGAGCTGCGCGCGGCCGAGCAGACCGCCATCGAGAAGCGACTGCCGAGCCTGAAGTCGGACGCCTCACCGATCCACCCGTACCGTCTGGTCAGCGAGATCAACGACTTCCTGACCGAGGACTCGATCTACATCGGCGACGGCGGCGACATCGTCACCTTCTCCGGGCAGGTCGTCCAGCCCAAGTCGCCCGGGCACTGGATGGACCCGGGCCCGCTCGGCACCCTCGGCGTCGGCGTCCCCTTCGTGCTCGCCGCCAAGCAGGCGCGGCCCGACAAGGAGGTCGTCGCCCTCTTCGGCGACGGCGCCTTCTCCCTCACCGGCTGGGACTTCGAGACCCTCGTCCGCTACGACCTCCCGTTCGTCGGCATCGTCGGCAACAACTCCTCGATGAACCAGATCCGTTACGGCCAGGCCCAGAAGTACGGCCTGGAGCGCGAGCGGGTCGGCAACACCCTCGGCGACGTCCACTACGACAAGTTCGCGCAGATGCTGGGCGGTTACGGCGAGGAGGTCCGCGACCCCGCCGACATCGGCCCCGCCCTGCGCCGCGCCCGTGAGTCGGGCAAGCCGTCGCTGATCAACGTCTGGGTCGACCCGGACGCGTACGCCCCCGGAACCATGAACCAGACCATGTACAAGTGAGGTGGCCCGCATGACTGGAACGCCCACCAAGGCACTCGCCGGTGTCCGTGTCCTCGACATGACCCACGTCCAGTCCGGTCCCTCGGCGACCCAGCTGCTGGCCTGGCTCGGCGCGGACGTCGTCAAGCTGGAGGCGCCGACCGGGGACATCACGCGCAAGCAGCTGCGCGACCTCCCGGACGTCGACTCCCTCTACTTCACGATGCTCAACTGCAACAAGCGGAGCATCACCCTCAACACCAAGACCGAGCGCGGCAAGGAGATCCTCACCGAGCTGATCCGGCGCTCGGACGTCATGGTCGAGAACTTCGGACCGGGCGCGGTCGACCGCATGGGCTTCACCTGGGACCGCATCCAGGAGATCAATCCGCGGATCGTCTATGCCTCCATCAAGGGGTTCGGCGAGGGCCCGTACACCAACTTCAAGGCGTACGAGGTCGTCGCTCAGGCCATGGGCGGGTCGATGTCGACCACCGGGTTCGAGGACGGGCCGCCGCTGGCGACGGGGGCCCAGATCGGGGACTCGGGCACGGGCGTCCACGCCGTGGCGGGGATACTCGCCGCTCTGTTCCAGCGCGAGCACACCGGGCGCGGTCAGCGGGTGAACGTGGCCATGCAGCACGCTGTGCTCAACCTCTGCCGGGTGAAGCTGCGCGATCAGCAGCGCCTGGCCCACGGTCCGCTCCGTGAATATCCCAACGAGGACTTCGGCACGGAGGTTCCCAGGTCCGGGAACGCGTCCGGCGGCGGCCAGCCCGGCTGGGCGGTCAAGTGCGCGCCGGGCGGCCCGAACGACTACGTGTACGTCATCGTGCAGCCCGTGGGCTGGCAGCCGCTCAGCGAGCTCATCGGCCGGCCCGAACTCGCCGAGGACCCCGAGTGGGCCACGCCGGAGGCGCGCCTGCCCAAGCTCAACAAGATGTTCCAGCTGATCGAGGAGTGGTCCTCGACGCTGCCCAAGTGGGAGGTGCTGGAGCGGCTCAACGCCCACAACATCCCGTGCGGGCCGATCCTTTCGACCAGGGAGATCATCGAGGACGACTCCCTGGTCGCCAACGAGATGGTCGTCACCGTCCCGCACCCCGAGCGCGGCGAGTTCACGACCGTCGGCAGCCCGCTGAAGCTCTCCGACTCCCCCGTCGAGGTCACCAGTTCACCGCTGCTCGGCGAGCACAACGAAGAGGTCTACATCGGCGAGCTCGGCCTCGGCGACGAGGAGCTGCGCCTGCTCAAGTCGAACGGAGTGATCTGACGTGATGGCGGAAGACCGGGAGCTGAGGGTGCGCTCGCTCCTCGACACTGTGCGGGCCGAGGGGCGGACCGCGCTCACCGCGCCCGAGGGCAAGGTGATCGCCGACGCGTACGGGATCGCCGTACCCGGGGAGGAGCTGGCGACCGACGTCGACGAGGCCGTGTCGTACGCGGCGCGGTTCGGCGGGCCCGTGGTGATGAAGATCGTCTCCCCGGACATCCTGCACAAGACCGACGCCGGCGGGGTGATCGTCGGCGTCGAGGGTGCGGCGGACGTACGGGCGGCGTTCCACAAAATCATCGAGAACGCGCGCGCGTACGACGCGACCGCGCGCATCGAGGGCGTGCAGGTCCAGGAGTTGCTGCCGCAGGGGCAGGAGGTCATCGTCGGCGCGGTGACCGACCCGACCTTCGGGAAGGTGGTCGCCTTCGGGCTCGGCGGGGTGCTCGTCGAGGTCCTCAAGGACGTCACGTTCCGGCTGGCGCCGGTGAGCGCCGACGAGGCGCTGTCCATGCTGGACTCCATCCGGTCGGCGGAGATCCTGCACGGGGTGCGAGGGCAGGCGGCCGTGGACCGGTGGGCGATCGCCGAGCAGATCCGGCGGGTCTCCCAACTGGTCGCGGACTTCCCGGAGATCGCGGAGGTCGACCTCAACCCGGTGATCGCCACCCCGGAGGGTGCGGTCGCCGCCGACATCCGCGTGATCCTCGCCGAGAAGCAGCCGCCGCCTCGTCGCAAGTACACGCGCGATGAGATGCTCACCTCGATGCGCCGGCTGATGCAGCCCTCGGCGGTGGCCGTGATCGGTGCCTCCAACGAGCAGGGCAAGATCGGCAATTCGGTCATGCGCAACCTCATCGACGGTGGATTCGCCGGGGACATATTCCCGGTGAACCCCAAGGCCGATGACATTCTGGGCCGCAAGGCGTACAAGAGTGTCACGGACGTTCCCGGTGAGGTGGATGTGGCGGTCTTCGCGATACCCGCCAAGTTCGTGGCCTCGGCGCTGGAGGAGGTGGGACGCAAGAACATCCCCAACGCCGTACTGATCCCCTCCGGCTTCGCCGAGACCGGCGAGCACGAACTCCAGGAGGAGATCGTCGCGATCGCCGAGCGGTACGGCGTCCGCCTCCTCGGCCCGAACATCTACGGCTACTACTCGACGTGGCAGGACCTGTGCGCCACGTTCTGCACGCCGTACGACGTCAAGGGCGGCGTCGCCCTGACCTCGCAGTCCGGCGGCATCGGGATGGCCATCCTGGGCTTCGCCCGCACCACGAAGACGGGCGTGTCGGCGATCGTGGGCCTCGGCAACAAGTCGGACCTGGACGAGGACGACCTGCTGACCTGGTTCGGCGAGGACCCGCACACCGAGTGCATCGCGATGCACCTGGAGGACCTCAAGGACGGGCGCGCCTTCGTGGAGGCCGCGCGG
The DNA here is from genome assembly GCF_040643775.1 of Streptomyces sp. NPDC047081. Classification (NCBI taxonomy): domain Bacteria; kingdom Bacillati; phylum Actinomycetota; class Actinomycetes; order Kitasatosporales; family Streptomycetaceae; genus Streptomyces; species Streptomyces sp. NPDC047081. The sequence goes on from NZ_JBEYUY010000013.1 coordinate 168,721, forward strand.
GCGACCGTACCCAGGAAGCCGGTGGTCGTACTGAAGGCCGGTCGTACGGCGGCGGGTGCGAAGGCGGCCGGGTCGCATACGGGGGCGCTCGCGGGCGACGACGCCGTGTACGACGACATCCTGCGGCAGGCCGGGGTGATCCGGGCGCCCGGGCTGAACGAGATGCTCGAGTACGCGCGCGCGTTGCCGGTGCTTCCCGCACCCAAGGGCGACAACGTCGTGATCATCACCGGGGCCGGCGGCAGTGGTGTGCTGCTGTCGGACGCGGTGACCGACAACGGGCTGTCCCTCATGGAGATCCCGCCGGATCTCGACGAGGCCTTCCGGAAGTTCATCCCGCCCTTCGGGGCCGCGGGCAACCCGGTCGACATCACCGGGGGCGAGCCGCCGTCGACGTACGAGGCGACGATCCGGCTCGGTCTGGAGGACCCGCGCATCCACGCGCTCGTGCTCGGCTACTGGCACACGATCGTGACTCCGCCGATGGTCTTCGCGGAGCTCACCGCGCGCGTGGTGGCCGAGTTCCGGGAGCGCGGGATCGAGAAGCCCGTGGTGGCCTCGCTCGCGGGCGACGTCGAGGTCGAGGAGGCCTGCCAGTACCTCTACGAGCGCGGGGTCGTGGCGTACCCGTACACGACCGAGAAGCCGGTGGCCGTGCTCGGTGCGAAGTACCGCTGGGCGCGGGCGGCGGGCCTGTTGGGGGGCGGTTCATGAGGTGAGCGAGACGCGGGGCCGGCCGACAGTGCGGTCGGCCGGCCCCGGGACCCGTGCGCACGCGAAAGGCATTGGACAGGGGGCGCTGGCCAGAACTTTCGACGCAAGGGGCTGCTGAGACATGACAACCACCGACTACTCGAGGTCCGTGCCCTACAGGGAGGTGACGGACCGCAACGGCCGCGTGTACCGCATCGGGGAATCCGATGTCGACATCATGGGCCGGACACGCAAATGGATGGTCATCCTGCCCTGGGTGGGCATGATGGGCATCAGCTCCGCCGAGTACGCGTTCACGTCGGCGGAGGACACGCTCCACGAGGCGCATCTGTGGAGCAGCGGACACATCTTCTGGCTGATGGGCGTCTGGGTGTTCTTCCAGGCCGCCGTGGCCTTCCCCGCCGGCCAGCTGCGGGAGAGCGGAAAGCTGCCCGCCCGTACGGCCATGATGATCGGCGCCGTCGGCACGATGCTCGGCTATCTGTCGCTGGCGTACGCACCGCATGTGGCCGTCGCCTATGTCGGCTTCGGCATGTTCAGCGGCATCGGCGCCGGTCTCGTCTACGCGACCTGCGTGAACATGGTCGGCAAGTGGTATCCGGAGCGCAAGGGCGGCAAGACCGGCTTCGTCAACGGCGGCTTCGCCTACGGGTCCGTGCCCTTCGTGTTCCTGTTCACCTCGTACATGGACCTGAGCAACTACCGGACCGTGCTCGCCTGTGTGGGCATCGGGCTGTGTCTGGTGGTGGCCGCGGCCGGCTGGTTCTTCAGGGACCCGCCGAAGAACTGGTGGCCCGCCCATGTCGACCCGTTGCGGCTGACCGACGACCCGAAGATCCGCCGGGCCCTGGAGAAGAACCCGCCGGCGGTCAAGCAGTACACCCCGAAGGAGGCCGCCCGTACGCCCGTCCTGTGGATGATGTGGTTCTGTCTGCTGTGCACGGCCGGCATCAACATCTTCGGCATCGCCTTCCAGGTGCCGTTCGGCAAGGACATGGGGTTCGCGGGCGGGATCGTGGCCACGGCGATGTCCCTGAAGGCCATCGTGAACGGCACCGGGCGTGGCGTCATCGGCTGGATATCCGACCGCTCCGGGCGCCGTAACACCCTGATCATCGTCTGTATCGTGCTCGGCTCGGCGCAGTTCGGCGTGCTGGTATCCGGCCAGATGGGCAGCATGCCGTTCTTCCTGTTCTGCTCCATGGTCTCCGGCTTCGGCGGCGGCGCGATCTTCCCGCTGTTCGCGGCCATGACCGCGGACTACTTCGGCGAGAACAACAACGCCACCAACTACGGCATGGTCTACAGCTCGAAGCTGATCTCCGGGCTCGTCGGCTCCGGCCTGGGCGCGGTCGTCGTCGGCGCCTGGGACTACCACGGCGCGTTCGTGCTGGCCGGTTCCATCGGCCTCGCCTCCGCCGTACTGGCGCTCTTCCTGAAGTCCCCGGGCAGGCCGAAGGCCCGGCGCATCGTCCCCAACCCGCACCCGCTCGGCGAGGAGATGGCATAAGCATGACCGCAGATCCGCTCTCGGCCGACCCGGCAGCCGCACACCGTCCCTACCGCGAGGTGACCGACTCCCGAGGCCGCGTCTACCGCATCGGCGAGACCGACCGGGACATCCTCGGACACTCCCGCAAGTTCATGGTGTATCTCCCGTGGATCGCCATGATGGCCATCAGCGTCTTCGAATACGCGTACGGCTCCGCAGAGGACACGCTGTCCCACGCGCACGGCTGGACGCAGTCCAACACCTTCTGGATCCTCAGTGTCTGGGTGTTCTTCCAGGCGGGCATCGCCTTCCCGGCGGGCTGGATGCGCGAGAAGGGCATCCTGACGGCCCGCAGGGCCATGTACATGGGTTCCGGCATGTGCCTGGTCGGCTTCCTCGCCCTGTCGCACCTGAGCAATGTCCTGCTGGCGATCCTGGGCTTCGGCGTGATCGGCGGCATAGGCGCCGGTCTGGTGTACGCGACCTGCATCAACATGGTCGGCAAGTGGTTCCCGGAGCGCCGTGGCGCCCGGACGGGATTCGTCAACGGCGGCTTCGCGTACGGGTCGCTGCCGTTCATTTTCATCTTCAACTACGCCTTCGACACCGGGAACTACCACCGCGTCCTGGACCTGATCGGCTGCTACATCATGATCGTGGTCTTCGGGTGCGCGTTCTTCTTCAAGGACCCGCCGAAGAACTGGTGGCCCGCGGACATCGACCCGCTGACGTTCTCCGGCAGCGAGAAGAACGCGGCGAGCCTCGCCAAGAACCCTCCGGCGGTGAAGCAGTACACGCCGAAGGAGGCCATCAGGACCGGCATGCTGCCCCTGATGTGGGTGGCCATCGTGATGACCGCCGGAGTCTCGATCTTCGGGATCTCCTTCCAGGTCGACTACGCCAAGGACATCGGCTTCGGCCCGCTCGTGGCCGCGTCCTCGATGGGTGTCATGGCGGTCATCAACGGCGTCGGCCGCGGTGTCGTGGGCTGGCTGTCGGACAAGTGGGGCCGCAAGTCGACCCTGGTGTTCGTCATCGTCGTCCTGGGACTCGCCCAGTTCGGCGTGATCCTGGCGGGCGAGATGAAGAGCGAGTGGCTGTTCCTGTTCTTCGCCTTCCTCTCCGGCTTCGGCGGCGGCGCCTTCTACCCGATGTTCGCGGCACTGACCCCGGACTACTTCGGGGAGAACTACAACGCCACCAACTACGGCCTGGTCTACAGCGGCAAGCTGATCAGTGGCCTGTTCGGCGGCGGCCTCGGCTCCATGGTGGTCGCGGCCTGGGGCTATAACGGGGCGTACGCGCTGGCCGGTGGCGTCTCGATGGTCGCGGCGGCGATCGCGCTGCTGCTGCGGCAGCCGGGGCGCAGCGGCTCCGACGTGCTGAGCGCGCAGCCGCAGCCCGCGGGCTGACGGGCACACGCGCGTGAGGAGGCCCTCCCCGGCGATGCGGGGAGGGCCTCCTCATGTGTGTGCTGTCCAGTCGGTCAGCAGTTCTCGCGCAGGCTGTGCAGGTACTCGCTGGAGCGGCGCGCGAACGTGTAGGACTCGGTGGGCTGGTCGTGTTCCGTCTGCCAGTGGTGGGCGAGGCGTTCGCCGCGCAGTCGGGTGACGGCGGAGATGAACTTCTGGTAGTCGATGTCGCCGTCGCCGACGTCGACCATGCGGTAGCCGAACTGGTTGGAGGGGTCGCTCACTCCGTCCTTGACGTGGAACAGCGGGTAGCGGTGCGGCTGCCTGAGGACGTAGTCGAGCGGCTCGAAGGGCGCGGCGGAACCGTCGGGCCGCTTGGAGAAGCGGAACTGGCCCGCGTACGCCCAGAAGATGTCCATCTCCAGGAACACCAGGTCGGGGTCGGTCTCGGCGAGCAGTACGTCGTAGAGGCGGACCTTGGGATTGTCGGTGGCGAAGGAGAACTCGTCGGAGTGGTTGTGCTGGTAGAACTTCATGCCGCGCGCCTTCGCCGCCGCGCCGTACGTGTTGAACTCCTCGGCGGCGCGCTTCCACGCGTCGACGGTGGAGCCGTAGCGGAACGGTCCCGAGGCGGTGCCGATGTGCTTGAGGCCGAGGGCCTGGGCGTCGTCGAGGACCTTGGTGAGGTTCTGGGCGAAGGTGTAGGCGTTCGGGTCGCTGGCGTAGTAGCCGACGTGGCTGCCGATCGGGGTCAGTCCGTGGTTCCTGGCCAGCCGCTTGAGCTGGGCGAGGGTGATGGGGCCGGCCGAGCCCTGGGTGTATCCGGCGAACTCGACCTCGTCGTAGCCGTACTTCTCCAGTTCGGCGAAGACGGGCGCGAATCCGAGGGTGGAGACCTTGTCGCGCAGGCTGTACAGCTGGATGCCGAGCCGGCCGGGAGGCAGGACGGGGCGGCCGCGGCCGGCGGCGGTCGGTTCGGCGGCCGTCGCGGGAGCTGCCGCGGCGCCGAGCAGCGCGGCGGCGGTGGCACCGGCGGCGACGCCGAGCATGCCTCGTCTGGTGAGGCGGTGGGTGAGTTCGGGGTCGGTCTGCGAGGTGCGGCTCATGCGTGGAACTCCTCGGGATCGGAGGGCGTTGTCAGTGGTGAGTGCTTCACTGGTGACCAGTCGGAAGAGACGGGTTGGAAGGGACCGGCCTGTCCAGACCGGCCAGTTGGAGCAGGAGTGACTTCACGTCGGTGGCCGCGAGGCGGTCGCCGACGGCGCGGGGGGTGGAGCAGATGAGGAGCGGACCGTCGTCGTCGCTCGCAGGAAGGCGGCCGTGGCTGCCGCGAATAGGTGAGGGATCCAGGGGCACGACCGCCATGCGGTAGCGCATGCCGAGTTTCTTGCGCGCCAGCGCGGTGGCGGCTCTGACCTTGACGTAGGGGTCGAGGGGATCCATGAACAACTCGACCGGGTCGTAACCGGGTTTGCGGTGGATCTCGACGAGCTGCGCGAAGTCGGGCGCGCGGGCGTCGTCGAGCCAGTAGTAGTACGTGAACCAGGCGTCCGGCTCCGCGACGGCGACGAGCTCGCCGGAGCGCGGATGGTCGAGGTGGTGGGCCTTCTTGCCCTCGTCGTCGAGGAGTTGGTCGATGCCGGGCAGTCCGGCCAGGGCTGCCCTGGTGACGTCGAGGTCCTCGGGCCGGCGCACATAGACGTGGGCGATCTGGTGGTCGGCGACCGCGAAGGCACGGGACGCCATCGGGTCGAGGTACTCCATGCCGTCCTGCGTGTGCACTTCCAGCAGTCCGGCGCGGCGCAGGGCCCGGTTGATGTCCACGGGGCGGTCGGCCCGGGTGATCCCGTACTCGGACAGCGCGACGACGGTACGGCCTTCGGCGCGGGCGTCGTCCAGGAGCGGGGCCAGGGCTGCGTCCAGGTCGGCGGCCGCCCGCAGGGAGCGTGGGTCGTCGGGGCCGAAGCGCTGCAGGTCGTAGTCGAGGTGAGGGAGGTAGCAGAGGGTCAGGTCGGGGTGCCGGGTGCGCATGATGTGGCGGGTCGCGTCGACGATCCACTGGCTGGAGACCAGGTCCGCGCCGGGTCCCCAGAAGTGGAAGAGGGGGAAGGTGCCGAGCTTTTCGGTGAGTTCGTCGTGCAGGGCCGGGGGCCGGGTGTAGCAGTCGGGTTCCTTGCGGCCGTCGGCGTAGTAGACGGGACGGGGAGTGACGGTGATGTCGGTGTCGGCGCCCATGGCATACCACCAGCAGATATTGGCGACCGTGTAGCCGGGGTGGGCCCGGCGGGCGGCGTCCCACAGCTTGTCTCCGGCGACGAGACCGTTGTGCTGGCGCCACAGGAGTACGTCGCCGAGCTCGCGGAAGTACCAGCCGTTGCCGACGATGCCGTGCTCGGACGGGTGGGTGCCGGTGAGGAAGGTGGACTGCGCGGCGCAGGTGACGGCGGGCAGGACGGTACCGAGCGAGGCGCGGGAGCCGGACCGGGCGAGCGTCTTGAGGTGGGGCATGTGGTCGAGGAGACGGGGGGTGAGGCCGACCACGTCGAGGACGAGGAGGGGAGTGGGAGCGGGAGCGGCCTGCTCGGCGCCGAGGGAGGCCTGCGCGCTGACCGTGGGTGCTTGGTGGGCGCCCCTGGCCGGTCGTGGGTCGGTGCTCATGGGAGTTCCTTCAGGCCGAGGTCGGTCAGCAGGTCGCGGGCGAGGGTGAGTTCGGCGGCGATGCCGTCGGCAAGCTGGGCGCGGCCGCGGGGGCGCAGTTCGGGTGGGAGGGCCTGCCAGGTGTAGGTCTCGACCTCCAGGTGGCTGGTAAGCGGGTGCGGGCCGCCCACCAGCCGGGACAGGGCCGCCCTGAGTACGGGGAGCGTGGAGGTGAGGGGCGCGGCGGGGGCCGCGTGGAGCGGGACGTGGAAGTGGGCGCGCCAGGGTGCCGCGTCGGGCAGGGCGTCGGCGGCGAGGGCCTCGCCGAGGTCGTCGGTGCCGCGCAGGCCGGCGGCGGTCGCCGTGCGGGTCTGGTGCAGGAAGCGGGGTTCGTCGAAGGCGGCGAGGGCTTGGCGTACCTCGGGGAGATGGGGGTGTTCGGCGTGGAGGGCGGCTGAGAGCTGGGACTTGACGACGGGGACGCGGGCTTCGGTCAGGGCGTCCAGGGCGGTGTGCGGGTCTTCGAAGGAGGTGGCGAGGTGGCAGGTGTCGACGCAGACGCCGACGCGGTCGTGGGCGATGTCCGTGAGCGGGGCGAGGGCGTCGGCGGTGGTCTCGACGACGCAGCCGGGTTCCGGCTCCAGACCGATGCGGATGGAGCGGCCGGTCAACTCGTCGAGGGCGTCGAGGCGTTCGGCGAGGGTGAGCAGGGCGGAGCGGGCCTTCTCGGCGCGGTCCTGACTGTAGGCGGTGCGCCAGGCCAGCGGCAGGGTCGAGATGGTGCCCTCGGTGACGTCGTCGGGGAGGAGCCCGGCGAGGACGCGGGCCAGGGCGGTGGTGTGGTCGAGGCGTTCGGGATCGGCCCAGTCCGGTGTGTAGACGCGGTACTTGACCTCTTCGGCGCCGAAGCCCTCGTAGGGGAAGCCGTTGAGGGTGACGACTTCGAGGCCGCGCCGGTCGAGTTCGGTGCGCAGGCCGCGCAGTGCGGAGGGGTCGCTGACCAGGGCGTGCGCGGCGTCCCTGGCGAGCCACAGGCCGATGCCGAGGCGGTCCCGGCCGAGGCGGCGGCGGACGGGTTCGCAGTGGTCGCGGAGTTGCGCGAGGACGCCGTCGAGGGTTTCGGCGGGGTGGACGTTGGTGCAGTAGGCGAGGTGGACGGTGGAGCCGTCGGGGTGCCGGAAGCGCATCGGTCACTCCCCGCCGCGGAGGACGGAGTTGCCCTCGTGGGTGGCCGCGGTGTCGGCGAGGGTGAGGTTCAGGCGGCCGCTGAGCCCGTAGAAGGCGACGGGGTTGCGCCACAGCACCCGGTCGACCTCGTCCTCGCTGAATCCGTCGGCGAGCATCGCGTCCCCGACCCGCCGGGTCTTGAGCGGGTCGCTTCTCCCCCAGTCGGCGGCGGAGTTGACCAACACCTGCTCGGGGCCGTACTCGCGCAGGATCGCGACCATCCGTTCCTCGTCCATCTTGGTGGCGGGATAGACGGAGAAGCCGAGCCAGCAGCCGCTGTCCTTCGCCTCCTTGACGGTGGTCTCGTTGAGGTGGTCGACGAGGACGCGGTCCGGGGCAACGTCGGATTCGCAGACCACGTCGAGGGTGCGGCGCAGGCCGGCGAGCTTGTCGCGGTGCGGGGTGTGGACGAGCGCGGGCAGGCCGTGTTCGGCGGCGAGCTGGAGCTGGGCGGCGAGGGCGGTGTCCTCGGCGGGGGTCATCGAGTCGTAGCCGATCTCGCCGACGGCGACGACCTGGTCCTTGACGAGATAACGGGGCAGTTCGTCGAGGACGGGCACACAGCGGGGATCGTTCGCCTCCTTGGGGTTGAGGGCGAGCGTGCAGTGGTGGGCGATGCCGTACTGGGCGGCGCGGAAGGGCTCCCAGCCCAGGAGGGAGTCGAAGTAGTCGAAGAAGGAGGCGGGCGAGGTGCGGGGTTGGCCGAGCCAGAAAGAGGGCTCGACGACGACGCGGACGCCCCAGGCGTGCATGGACTCGTAGTCGTCGGTGGTGCGGGAGGTCATGTGGATGTGGGGGTCGAAGATGCGCATCAGGACTCCTTGCCGTCGGTTCCGCGCGGGCCGTGTTCGGCGGCCGGTGCGGGTGGGGTGGCCGTGGGGTCGGTCAGGGTCAGGACGCGGTGCAGGTCTTCGGGCACGGGACGGCCCGCGGCGGTGCGTTCGGCGGCGTAGTCGGCGAGCATGCGGGCGAGTTCGGCGTCGGCGCGGGCGCGGCGGTCCAGGTCGGCGACCTCGGCGACGGGCACACCGGTGAACAGGCACTTCAGGACGGCGTGCCGCCAGTGGTGGGGGGTGAGGTGACGGGCGGCGTACGGGCCGACGGCGGCGGAGAGAAGCCGGGTGTCGTTGGTGCGCAGGGCGTCCTCGACGAGCGGGACGGCCTCGGGGCCCGGGACGAGGTGGGGCAAGGCGTGCAGGACGGCGCGGCGTTCGGCGGCGGTGCCCTGGGAGTAGACGCGGTTGAGGGCGTCCGTGCCGGCGCGGGCGGCGTGCAGGATCAGCACGCGGGCGGCGTCGGCGTACTCGGCCCCGCATCGGCGCCCGGCCTCGGCGAGCCGCAACTCCCATACGGAGATGGGCCCATGGATCCCCGGCTGCTCGGCGGCCTCGCCGAGAGCCTGACCGAGCCAGGCGCGGGCGGCTGCGTCGAGGTGGGCGGTGAGGTGATCGTGCAGGGTGGGGACGGGGGTTCGGGCGGGTGACTTCGGGGTGGGGGCAACGCGGGTGCCATTGGTCGTCGACTCGGGGGGCGGGGCAATGCGGGTGCCATCAGTCTCCGACTCGGGGGCCGAGGCGATCCGGGTGCCATCAGTCGTCGGCTCCGGGGCGGGGGCAGCGCCGGTGCCATCAGTCGTCGGCTCCGGAACGGAGGCAGCGCCGGTGCCATCAGTCGTCGGCTCCGGAGCGGGGGCAGGGCCGGTGTCGTCGGTTTGCGGCTCCGGGCTTGCTGCGAGGTTCGTGCCGTCTTCTGGTCTCCGTGGAGGTGCGGCCGGGGTCGTGCCGTTGGCCGCTCCCTCCGCAGTGGCGGTCGGATCGGTGGGTCCGAGGGCTGCCGTGGGGGTCTCCCAGGTGGCGTGCGGGTGGTTCATGAGGTGCTGCTCCCTTCGGGGGTGGCGGAGGGATCGCCGTGTGGTGGGGCGGGATCGGACGGGGTGACGGCCGTGGCCGCCGCTCGGTGGAGGAACTGGAGGGAGTGGTCGGCGAAGTGAGGGCCCGCGTGGGAGTGGCGGGGCAGTTCGACGACGGTCAGGCCCTGGTAGCCGGTGGCGGCGAGGGCCGAGAGGACGGGCGGGAAGTCGATCTCGCCGTCACCGAACGGGAGGTGTTCGTGGATGCCGCGGCGCATGTCCTCGATCTGGACATGGCGGAGCCAGGGAGCGGCGGCGCGTACGCAGTCGGCGGGAGAGAGGGGTTCGAGGCACTGGCAGTGGCCGATGTCGAGGGTCAGTCCGAGGTCCTGGGGGTCGCCGAGGATGCGGCGCAGGTGGTGGAAGTCGGCGAGGGTGGCGAGGAGGTGGCCCGGCTCGGGTTCGACGGCGAGGGGGACGCCGGCGGTGGTGGCGGCCTCCAGGACGGGGGTGAGTGATTCGACCAGGCGTTTCCACGCCGTGTCCTGGTCGGTGCCGGCCGGGGTGATGCCGCTGAAGCAGTGCACGGCGTGAGCGCCGAGGTCGGCGGCGACCTGCACGGCGCGGATGAGGAGGCCGACGCGGCGGGAGCGGTCGTCGGGTTCCGGGTCCAGCAGCGTGGGGCCGTGTTTGCGACGCGGATCGAGGACGTAGCGGGCGCCCGTCTCGACGGTGACGTCCAGGCCGAGGGTGGCGAGGCGTTGGGCGACGCGGCGGGTGCGGGCGGGGAGGTCGGGGGCCAGCGGGTCGAGGTGCATGTGGTCGAGGGTCAGGCCTACGCCGTCGTAGCCGAGGTCGGCGAGGAGGGCGAGGGCGTCGTTGAGGCGGAGGTCGGTCAGGCCGTTGGTGCCGTAGCCGAAGCGGAGGGGGGTGTTGGTGGGGGGTGGGGTGACGAGGGCGTGACTGGGGTTGGTGATGGGGTTGTGGCTTGGGCTGGTGTTGGAGCTGTGGCTTGGGGTGGTGTTGGGGTTGCTGCTGGGGGTGGCGCTGACCCGGCCCACTGCACCGGGCACGCGTCCCATACCGGGCACGCGTCCCGCACCGGGTGCCCGTCCGACGCCGGGTACCCGCCCCACACCGGGTGCCCGTCCCACACCGGGCACGTTCTCCGCCTCGGCGACCGGCGCGCTCTCCGCCTCGGCGCCCTCACCACGTATCGGTCCCCGGCTCACGTCACGCTCACCTTCTTCGCGAACCTCCTGCCGAGCGGGGCGAGAGCCGCGACGAACAGGGCGGCACTGGCGCCGTCGCCGGAGCGGGCGGCGAGGGCCGCCTGGAGGGGGATCGTGGCGCGGATGCCGCTGCTGACGGCCCGCTGGGTGAGCGGGGGTGAGGGGTTGAGGGTGGCGTGGAGGTACGGGCGGGCGACGGTGGAGGCGTAGGCCGCACCGAGGGCGAGGCGCAGGGCGTCGGCCGCGGTGGCGCGTGAGTCTCCCGCCGGGCCGTAGGCGCCTGCTTGCTCTCGGCCTGCCGGGAGTCGGGACGCGGCGCGGGTTAGCACCCGGGTCAGCAGGCCAGCGGTGCCCAAGGCCGCCACCGGTGCGAGGGGCGAGCCGCCCCTCGTCTCCTGGCGGGACACCGCCGTCACCGCGAGGGTGTGCGTAGCGAGCAGTACCGCGGAGGAAAGGGCCTTACGGGTGTGACCGCTCGTCGCCGCCGCGCCCAGCAGCAGGTCGAGTCCGCGGGCCGCCGCCATGGCTGGCGGGCCGGCCGGTGTGTGTTTGAGGCGGAGGTCGTAGGCCCAGACCGTGGCCGCGAGGGGCGCGGCGACCGTCAGGGCGGGACGGCCGGCTCGGGCGGCGAACGCCAACCCCGCGCCGGTGAGGGCGCTGGCCACGGCGAGGGCCGCGTCGGGGTGGATGCGGCCGGAAGGGAGAGGGCGGTGGGGACGGTCTACGGCGTCCTCCCCGCGGTCAGCCCAGTCGTTGAGGGCCATGCCGGCCTCGTAGAGACAGACGGAGGAGCCGACGGCGAGCAAGGTGCGGGGGGTCGGCGTCGCGGAGGCCGCCGCCGCGCCGGCGATGGCGTCGCCGGGGACGGTGAACAGGGCGGGAAGGCGCAGGAGTTCGGCCCAGGCACGAGTACGGCTCACCGCAGCTCCTCCAGCCGTCCGGCACGAGGGAAGCCACCGGGACGCTCCAACGCGACCGAGCCACCGGCACCCTCCGACTCGACGGCACCGCCGGGCCTCACCGACTCGGCGAAACCCTCTGGCTCCTCCGCCCCGACGGCACCGCCAGGCCTCGCCGACTCGGCGAAACCTCCAGCCCCCTTCACCCCAACGGCACCACCAGACCTCACCCACTCGGCGAAACCCTCAGCCCCCTCCACCCCGAGGAAGCCACCACTCCGCTCGACCTCCGGAGACTCACCGGGCCCGCCCGCCACCACCCGGCCCTCACCGCCGCCCCGCGCCACACCCCTCAACCGCCCCGCAAACCCCACCAACGCCGCATACTGCTCACCCAGCGCCGAAGGCCCGTCCCCCACCGGGTCCTTGAAGAAGAAGCCGAGCTCGGTCAGCGGACCCCTCAGCCCCACCTCCTGCGCCCGTGCGGCCAGTCGTGCCAGGTCGAGGATCAGAGGCGCCGCAAGCGCCGAGTCGCAGCCCTGCCATGTGGTCTGGAGGATCACGCGCGTGCCGAGGAAGCCGTCGAAGGCGATGTGGTCCCAGGCCGTTTTCCAGTCGCCGAGAGCCGGGACGTCGTCGATGTGGACCTCGCCCTCGGGGGACGTGCCGAGGGTGTCGGTCAGGACCCGTTCCTTGCCGGCGTTCTTGGCGGCGGCCGCAGCCGGGTCGGAAAGGGCCGCTCCGTCGCCGCCGCCGAGGAGGTTGGTGCCGGACCAGGCACGGACCGTCAGAGCACGTTGCGTGAACATCGGCCCCAGCACGGAACGCAACAGCGTCTGGCCCGTCTTGCCGTCGCGGCCGGCGTACGGCAGCCCGCTCGACTCGGCAGCTGCGGCCAGCGCGGGGTGGTGCAGGCCGGTCGAGGGCGTGAAGTTCACGTAGGGGCAGCCCGCGCGGAGGGCTGCCGCCGCGTAGAGGGAACTGGGCGGCAGGGTCGCCCCCGTGGCCGCGGGCTCGGTGGAGGCGACGTTCACGACCACCGCGCGCGCCAGGCCGTGCCGTCGTACGAAGTCACGTATGTCCGCGGTGAAGGTGGTGATGAGCTCCGTCTCGGTCCGGGTGTCGCCCGGCGTCGGGCCGCCGGGCCTGATCTCCCGCTCGGCGGCGGCGAGTTCGGTGGCGACCGCCGCGGAGAGGCCGTGCGGCAGGACTCCGCCGGCCGCGAGTGCCTCCGCGCGCTTGGGCAGCGGGCAGTCCAGGGTGTCGTGGCCGCCGAACACGAGCGCGGACAGGGGCGGGAGTTGAGCCTCCGCGAACTCGGGTGTCTCCGTCACCAGGCCGGTCGGCGCGTGCAGGCCGGCGGTCAGCGCGGCACAGCCCGCGACGACGGTGGTGGCGACGGAACCACGCGCCCCGATCAGCCATACACCGACGCGCGGCCCTGAAAAACCGGAGTCGGAGACGGCAAGGGACACGGAATCGGGCGCGGACATGGGCAGCCTCCTTGTCGAGCGCATTGGACGAGTCGTGCGGCACCGAGGAGTCGCGAGCGAGGTGTACGACGTCACGCCGAACGTCGTACGGACGCCCCCACGGGGTGCGAAGACGGCGGGCGGAGGTCCGGCGTCCCCCGCCCGCCGTCGCTCAATTGCCCTTGGCGGGCAGTTCCTTGAGCCGGATGTCGCGGAAGGACACCTGGTCGTCGGCTCCGTGGTTCTGGATGCCGAGGTGGCCGTCGACGAGGCTCCGGGCCGGGTCGGTGTTGGTGAAATCGTTGATCTTCACGCCGTTGAGCCAGACGCGGAGGCGTTCGCCCTCCACGCGGATCTCGTACGTGTTCCACTCCCCCGGCGGGTTCAGCGCACGGTCACGCTTCTTCAGGTCGGCGGACCGGAAGCCGTAGACGGACCCGGTCGTCTTCTCCGGGACGTCGGTGGCGTCGATCTGGATCTCGTAGCCGTTGTTCACGGCCGACCAGGGGTCGTCCGAGGGCGGAAAGCCCACGAACACACCGGAGTTGTCGTCCCCGTCCGCGCCGGCCATCTTCCAGTCGAGCTTCAGGGAGTACGAGGTGAAGCCCGACGTGGCGTACCAGAGCAGGCCCATCCCGCCCGACGACGTCAGCGTGCCGTCGTCGGAGAGGGTGAAGGAGCCCGGGCCGGCCTGCTTCCAGCCGTCCAGTGAACCGCCGCCGAAAAGCGCGCGGTAGCCGTTCTCCGGCCGGCAGTCGGCCTGGGCGTCGCCGGTCGCCCAGCGGATGCCGCCCAACAGGTGGGCGCGGAACGCGGGTTCGGCGTAGGACTCCTTGGTGTGGCCGAGGCCGGTGTAGAAGGCCCGGCCGCCCTGGTAGTTCTGGCACCAGGCGATCGGGTGATCACCGTTCATGGTGCCGCCGGTGTAGGAGGACTCGTCCAGCGAGGCCAGCACATGGACCCGATCGCGGGGATTCGAGCGGTAGTTGTACCACTCGTCGGTGCGGTCCCAGGTCCGTGCCAGGCCGGACGTCGAGGGATGGGCGCGGTCCTCGACGTCGACCGTGGCCTGCTGGATCGCCGGGTGCGACTGGAAGTAGGCGCCGGCGAGGCCGCCGTAGAACGCCCAGTCGTACTCGGTGTCGGCGGCGGCGTGGATGCCGACGTAACCGCCGCCGTGCCGGATGTAGCCCTCGAACGCGGCCTGTTGGGCGTCGTTGAGTACGTCGCCCGTCGTGGAGAGGAAGACCACCGCGTCGTAACGCCCCAGGTTCTTCCCCGTGAACGCGCCCGCGTCCTCGGTCGCGTCGACCGTGAAGCCGCCGTCGGTGCCGAGCTGCTTCACCGCCTCGATGCCCGTCGGGATGGAGTCGTGCCGGAAGCCGGCCGTCTTGGAGAAGACCAGCACCCGCTTCCCGGCCGCCCCGGGGTGCGAGGAGGCGGGGCCCGAGACGCAGCCGAGGAGCAGTGCCGCGCCCACAACGGCGGTCGCCAGTCGGGCAGTTGAGCGCATCACGGTTCCTCCTCTCAGCCGGTCGTGAAGGTGAAGTCGTCCACGTCGAACAGCGCGCCCGTGCCGCCCTTGAAGACGAGGTAGAGCGTGGTCGTGCCCCTCGGTGCGCGGGACAGATCGGCGCTGACGTCCTGGAAGGTCTCCCAGCCGCCGGTGACCGGGACGGTCGCCTTGCCGAGCAGGGTGCCGGTGGACGAGCCGGCCCGGACCTCGAGCGTTCCGCCCGCGCCGCCCGACGAGACGCGCGCCGTGATCTTCTTGGCGTTGCTCAGGACGTACGGCGTGAAGGAGATCCAGTCGCCGTTGTCGATGTCGCCGACCGTCTTGCCGCCGTGCGCGGTGTCCTTGGTGATGACCGAGACGCCGGAGCTGTTGCCGAAGTGCTCGGCCTGGCGGTGCCGCGGCTGCAGCACGTTCTGGTCGTGCGAGGTGAGCGCGGCCTGGCCGCCGCCTCCGCCGTCGGTGTACTCGGCGTCGAGCACCCCGAAGATGTTGGCGTCCTCGTCGTGGCCGCCGTCGGCGGTGGTCTGGATGGTGCCGGTGCAGCCGTTGGCCGAGGTGATCGGGTGGCCGTGGGTGTCGTGGCCGAGGACGAAGGTGACCTTGACCTTCGAGCAGTCGATGGTCTGGCCGTCCTCGGGGTCGGTGACCTTCACCTTGAACGGGATCGCGTCACCGAAGCTGAACAGCTGCCCGTCACGCGGGAGTTCGAGCGTCACCGTGGGCGCCGTGTTGCCGACGACGATCTGCACGCTCGCACTGCCGGTCCGGCCGGTGGTGTCCTTCGCGGTCAGCGTCGCGGTGTAGGTGCCGTTCTTCTTGTACTTGTACGTCGGGTTCGCCGCCGTCGACCTGCCGCCGTCGCCGAAGTCCCAGCTGTACGTGAGCGCGTCGCCGTCCTGGTCGGACGTGCCCGCTGAGGAGAACTGGCCCCGCAGCGGTGCCTGCCCAGAGGTCCTGCTCGCCGCGGCCTGCGCCACCGGGGAGTGGCCGTCGGTCGCGTTCTCGATGCGGTACAGGCCCGAGTTCTCGTCGCCGCCGAACCACGCGGTGCCGTAGTCGAGGACGTACAGCGCGCCGTCGGGGCCGAAGGCCATGTCCATCACCTGGGTACCGGTCCACGGGAAGGCGTTGATGGACTGCACGGTTCCGCTGCCGTCGCTGACGACGCGCTTGATCCAGCGGCGGCCGAACTCACCGGCGAAGAAGTTCCCGTCGTACGCCTGCGGGAACTTGACGGGCGAGTCGAGGGAGGCGTCGTAGTGGTAGACCGGGCCGCCCATCGGGGACTCGGAGCCGTCGCCGAACTCGGGTACGGAGGGTCCGTTGTACGGCATCCAGGCGGGCTGGGCCGGGGGCAGGTCCGTCAGACCGGTGTTGTGCGGGGAGTTGTTCTTCGGTGCGTCGCAGTCAAAAGCCGAACCCGACGTCTTGGTCGCGAAGTCGTATGCCACGTAGGGGTCGTTGGCGCCGGTGCAGTACGGCCAGCCGAAGTTGCCGGGGCCTGTCACGCGGGCGAACTCGACCTGTCCCGCGGGGCCTCGGGCGGGGTCGGCGGCGCCGGCGTCGGGACCGTAGTCACCGACGTACAGAATCCCGGTCTTCTTGTCGACGCTGAAGCGGAACGGGTTGCGGAAGCCCATCGCGTAGATCTCGGGGCGCGTCTTGTCCGTGCCGGGGGCGAAGAGGTTGCCGTCGGGGACGGTGTACGAGCCGTCGGCGCCCACCTTGATGCGCAGGATCTTGCCGCGCAGGTCGTTGGTGTTGCCGGCCGAACGCTGGGCGTCGAAGGCCGGGTTGCGGTCGGCGCGCTCGTCGATCGGGGTGTAGCCGTCGGACTGGAAGGGGTTGGTGTCGTCGCCCGTCGACAGGTACAGGTTGCCCGCCGCGTCGAAGTCGATGTCGCCGCCGACGTGGCAGCACAGGCCGCGGGAGGCCGGGATGTCGATGACCTTCTTCTCGCTGGCCGTGTCGAGGGTGCCGTCGGCCTTCAGGACGAAGCGGGAGAGGCGGTTGACGCCGTCGAAGGGCGCGAAGTCGGCTGCGGTGCCGGTCTCGGGTGCGTCACCCGCCGGGGTGTTCAACGGGGGCGCGTAGTACAGGTAGATGGCGCGGTTGGTCGCGAAGTCCGGGTCCACGCCGACGCCTTGGAGGCCCTCCTCGTCGTGGGAGTAGACGTCGAGCTTGCCGATCAGCCGCGTGTTGCCGGCGGCGTCGGTGAGGCGGAGTTCGCCGTCGCGGGAGGTGTGCAGGACCGAGCGGTCCGGGAGGACGGCGAGCGACATGGGCTCGCCGGTCTCCGCCTCACCCTTGGCGAGGGTGACCTGCTGGAAGTCCTCCGCCGCGGCGGGGGCGGTGCCCGGGTCGGCGACGGCTGCGCCGGCCTGGGGTGCGGTGAGCGTGAGCGACGCACCTGCGAGGAGCGCGGCGCCGAGGACGGCGACGGCTCTGCGGAAGCGTCGTCTGTGGGTCTCGGTTCTGTCGGTGCTGGTGGTGCGGTCGTTCCCGTGCACGAATGCCTCCAGTAAGGGGCCGGTTGTACGGGCGGGTGCGTACGCCGGGACGCGCCGTCGTCCCGGAGAGCTGATGAGCAGTCAATTACTGGTTGGAAAGGGTCAGTTGCCGAAGGCCGCGTCGAAGGAGGCCGACGGCGGCTCGAAGTCGTAGGCCTTGAGGCGGGTCAGGGCCTCGGGTGCGCCCTGCAGCCGGTCCATGCCGGCGTCCTCCCACTCGACCGAAATGGGGCCCTGGTAGTCGATGGAGCGGAGCATCCGGAAGACGTCCTCCCAGGGGACGTCTCCGTGACCTGCGGAGACGAAGTCCCAGCCGCGGCGCGGGTCGCCCCAGGGCAGATGGGAGCCGAGGCGGCCGTTGCGCCCGTCGAGGCGCTTGCGGGCCTCCTTGCAGTCGACGTGGTAGATCCGCTCACGGAAGTCCCACAGGAAGCCGACCGGATCGAGGTCCTGCCACACGAAGTGGGAGGGGTCGAAGTTCAGGCCGAAGGCGGGACGCTGGTCAACCGCCTCCAGGGCACGCCGAGTTGTCCAGTAGTCGTAGGCGATCTCGCTCGGGTGGACCTCGTGCGCGAACCGCACTCCCTCGGCGTCGAAGACGTCCAGGACGGGATTCCAGCGTTCGGCGAAGTCCTCGTAACCGCGCTCGATCATGGACTCGGGTGCGGGTGGGAACATGGCGACGAGGTGCCAGATCGACGAGCCCGTGAAGCCGATCACGGTGTCCACGCCGAAGGCGGCGGCGGCACGCGCGGTGTCCTTGATGCGGTCGGCGGCGCGTCGCCGTACCCCCTCGGGGTCGCCGTCTCCCCACACCTCAGCCGGCAGGATCGCCTGGTGGCGCTCGTCGATGATGGCGTCGCAGACGGCCTGGCCGACCAAGTGGTTGGAGACGGCCCAGCACTTGAGTCCGTACTTGTCGAGGAGTGCGTGCCGGGAGTCCGGGTACGCCGGGTCCGTCAGGGCCTTGTCGACCTCGAAGTGGTCGCCCCAGCAGGCGAGTTCGAGGCCGTCGTAGCCGAAGTCGCGGGCGAGGCGGCACACCTCTTCGAGCGGCAGGTCGGCCCACTGGCCGGTGAAGAGCGTGAACTGGCGTGGCATGGGTCCGGTCCTCCTCAGACGGCGACGGTCGTGTAGACGGAGTTCTTCTCGGCGCTCTCCTCGACCGCCGCGAGCACGCGCTGCACCTGCAGTCCGTCGGCGAAGGAGGGTTCGGGCCGCCTGCCCTCGGCGATGGCGTGGACGAGGTCGCGGGCCTGGTGGACGAAGGTGTGCTCGTAGCCGAGGCCGTGGCCCGGCGGCCACCAGGCGTCGAGGTAGGGGTGGTCGGGTTCGGTGACGAGGATGCGGCGGAAGCCGGCGTGCGTCCCGGGCTCCGTACCGTCGTGGTACGAGAGCTCGTTGAGGCGTTCCAGGTCGAAGGCCAACGAGCCGCGCTCGCCGTTGAGTTCGATGCGCAGGGCGTTCTTGCGGCCGGTCGCGTAGCGCGTCGCCTCGAAGGAGGCGAGGGCGCCCGAGGTGAAGCGGCCGGTGAACAGGGCCGCGTCGTCGACGGTGACCTCACCGGTGCCGGCGGACGAGGTGCCGGACAGTCCGCTGGTGGCGCCGACGGGCAACGGCCTTTGCCGTACGAAGGTTTCGGTCAGGGCGGACACCCCGGCCAGCGGCTCCCCCGCCAGGTACTGCGCGAGGTCGACGATGTGCGCGCCCAGGTCGCCGAGCGAACCGGAGCCGGCCAGTTCCTTGCGCAGCCGCCAGGTGAGCGGGAACTCCGGGTCCACGAGCCAGTCCTGAAGGTACGTCACCCGTACGTGCCGCAGGGTGCCGATCCTGCCCTCGGCCACCATCCGGCGGGCCAGCGCGGTCGCCGGGACCCGGCGGTAGTTGAAGCCGACCATCGCCAACTGGCCACGCCCGTACGCCTCTTCGGCCGCCGCCGTCATCGCGGCGGCCTCCTCGACCGTGTTGGCGAGCGGCTTCTCGCACAGCACGTGCTTTCCGGCGGCGAGGGCGGCCAGGGCGATCTCGGCGTGGCTGTCGCCGGGTGTGCAGATGTCGACGAGGTCGATGTCGTCCCGTTCGACCAGGGCCCGCCAGTCGGTCTCGGCCGTCGCCCAGCCGTGCCGGTCGGCAGCCTGACGCACGGCGGCCGCGTCGCGCCCGCAGATGGCGGCGAGGACCGGGCGGCGCGGCAGGTCGAAGACGCGGCCCGCGGTGCGCCAGCCCTGGGAGTGGGCGGCACCCATGAACGCGTAGCCGACCATGCCGACCCGAAGCGGCGGCTTCGCGCCCTCCGGTCCGTCCGGCTGCTCGGGCTGTCCCATACGGATGTCCTCCTCGTCCTCGTCGTGATGGCGCCGCGGGTCCGCGTGCGGCGGCGCCGTGGGGGGTGCGGGGCGGGGCCCGTCAGCGGAAGCCGGTGGGCATGTACTGGTCGACGTTGTCCTTGTCGACGACCGCCGAGTAGAGCGTCAGGGAGGCCGGGATCTCGAACTCGGCGAGACCGCTGACGCCCTTGCCCTGGCCGAGCGCGCGGGCCAGGTCGATCGCGGACGCGGCCATCGTCGGCGGGTAGAGGACGGTCGCCTTGAGGACGCCGTTGTCCTGCTTGATGGCCTGGAAGGCGGAGAGCGCGCCCGCGCCGCCGACCATCAGGAAGTCCTCGCGCCCGGCCTGCTCGATGGCGCGCAGCGCGCCCACGCCCTGGTCGTCGTCGTGGTTCCACAGCGCGTCGAACTTGGGCTGCGCCTGCAGGAGTTGGGCCATCTTGGCCTGCCCGGACTCGACCGTGAACTCGGCTGCCTGCCGGGCCACCTTCTTGATGTTCGGGTAGTTCTTCAGGGCGTCGTCGAAGCCCTGGGTGCGCTGCTTGGTCAGCTCCAGGTTGTCGAGGCCGGCCAGCTCGATGACCTTGGCGCCCGACTTCCCCTTGAGCTTCTCGCCGATGTACGTGCCGGCGTTGAGGCCCATGCCGTAGTTGTCGCCGCCGATCCAACAGCGGTACGCCTGCGGGGAGTTGAAGATCCGGTCCAGGTTGACGACCGGGATGCCCGCGCGCATCGCCTTCAGCCCGACCTGGGTGAGCGCCTTGCCGTCGGCGGGCAGCACCACCAGGACGTCGACCTTCTTGTTGATGAGGGTCTCTATCTGGCCGATCTGGGCGGCCGTGTCGTTGGAGCCCTCGGTGATCTCCAGGGTGACGTCCGAGTACTTCTTGGCGCGGCTCTTGGCGTTGTCGTTGATCGCGTTGAGCCAGCCGTGATCGGCCTGCGGGCCGGCGAAGCCGATGGTGACGTGCTTGCCGGGCTTGTCGTCGGCGGCGGACTGGTCGTTGGCTGCGGGGCTCTCGTCCTTGGACTCGTTACTCGTGCAACCTGCCAGGAGGGCGGTTGTGGAGAGGGCTGCGGTACCGAAGAGGAAGCCTCTGCGGCCAGTGGTATGTGACATAGCACTGGATCCACGGGTGGTATGTGACATATTACTGAAACCTTTCCTCAGGACACGCTGGCGGTACGACGCTGGACCAGCACAGCCGCCACGATGATCGCGCCCTTGGCGATCTGCTGGACGTCGCTCTGCAGGTTGTTCAGGGCGAAGATGTTGGTGATCGTCGTGAAGATCAGGACACCCAGCACGGACCCGGTGATCGTCCCGCGCCCACCGCTGAGCAGCGTGCCGCCGATGATCGCGGCGGCGATGGCGTCGAGCTCGTACAGGTTGCCGTTGGTGTTCTGTCCCGAGCCGGACAGGATGATCAGCAGGAAGGCGGCGATGCCACAGCACAGCCCGGACAGCAGGTACAGGTACAGCCGTTGCCGGCGGACGTCGATGCCGGCGAGCCGGGCGGCCTCCGCGTTGCCGCCGACGGCGACCGTGCGGCGTCCGAACGTCGTGCGGTTCAGGATCAGCCAGCCGATGATCGTGACCACCGCGAACACCATCACCAGCGGCGGGATGCCGAGCACGTACGCGTCCCGTTCGCCCAGGTCGAGGACGCTGGGAATGCTGACGATCTGCGTCTTGCCGTCGGTGATCTGCAGGGCGAGGCCGCGCGCCGAGGCGAGCATCGCGAGGGTCGCGATGAACGGGACCATCCCGCCGTACGCGATGAGCAGTCCGTTCACGAGACCGCAGCCCACCCCGACGATCACCGCCGTGAAGAGAACTCCCGCGAAGCCGTAGTCCTGGGTGGCCACCGTCGTCGCCCAGACCGAGGCGAGGGCGACGATCGCGCCGACCGAGAGGTCGATGCCGCCGGAGGTGATGACGAAGGTCATGCCGACGGTGACGACGCCGATCACGGAGGCCTGGGTGAGGACGAGTTGGAGGTTGCGGGTGTCGAGGAACTCGTCGGGCTTGGTGATGCCGCCGATCAGGACCAGCGCGGCGAGCACGCCGAGCAGGGAGAGGGTGCGGACGTCGGTCCGTGCCAACAGGCCGCGCCAGGAGGGGGGTTGGCCGAGCGACGGCACCTTGTCGGTGTTGTCCCGCGGCGGGGAGGCGTGCTGCGTCATGACGCCGGGCTTCCTTCCATGACCAGGTCGAGTACGCGGTGTTCGTCGAGCTCCCGGGCGGGCGCCGTGTGGACGACGCGGCCCTCGCGGAGCACCAGTACGCGGTCGGCGAGGCCGAGCACCTCGGGTACCTCGCTGGAGACCAGCAGCACGGCGAGGCCCTCGTCGGCGAGGCGGCGGATCACCGCGTAGAGCTCGGCGCGGGCGCCGACGTCGACGCCCCGGGTGGGTTCGTCGAGCAGCAGGACACGGCAGCCGCGCAGCAGCCAGCGGGCGAGGACGGCCTTCTGCTGGTTGCCGCCGGACAGGGTGCGGATCGGTACGGCGGGGTTGTCGGGGCGCAGCGACAGCTCGCGTGTCGCGGCGCGTGCCGCGCCCAGTTCGGCGCCGCGGTCGATCCAACCGCCGCGTGAGAAGCGGGACATGGAGGAGACCGAGACGTTGCGGGTGACGGACTCCAGCATCAGCAGGGCCTGCGCCTTGCGTTCCTCGGGCGCGAGCCCGAGCCCGGCCCGTACCGCCGCGCGCGCGCTCCCGGGACGCAACACTCGCCCGTCGACCCGGACTTGGCCCGCGCTCGCCTTGCGGGCTCCGTAGATCGTCTCAAGGATCTCGGAGCGCCCGGAGCCGACGAGCCCGGCCAGCCCGACGATCTCGCCGGGCCGCACCGCCAGGTCTAGCGGCTCGAACTCCCCCTCCCGGGACAGCCCTTGGACCTCCAGCACGGGCGCGGCCTCCGGCACCGAGACTGGCCTCTCGGGGAAGACGTACTCCACGTTCCGCCCGGTCATCAGCGCCACCACGTCACGCGTCGGCGTCGACTTCGCGGGCAGTCCCACCGCCACCGCGCGGCCGTCCTTGAGGACGGTGACGCGGTCGCCGATGCGGCGGATCTCCTCCAGGCGGTGGGAGATGTAGACGACGGCGACCCCGTCGGCGGTCAGGTCGCCGACGATGCGGAAGAGGTTGTCGACCTCGTCCGGGTCGAGGGCGGCGGACGGCTCGTCCATCACGATGAGCCGTACGTCGTGGGAGAGCGCCCGGGCCATGGACACGATCTGCTGCTGGGCCGCGGACAGCTCACCGACCAGTCGCCCCGGGTCGATCTCGGGATGCCCAAGTCGCTTGAGCAGTGCGGCCGTTGATGCTTTGGCGGCCTTTCCCCGTACGACGAAGCCGGCGGCCGTGGGTTCGTGGCCGAGGTGGACGTTCTCGGCCACCGACAGGTGCTCGACCAGGTCGAGTTCCTGGTAGATGGTGGCGATGCCGAGGCGCATGGCGGCGATCGGTGAGCGGAGGGTGACCTCGTCGCCGCGCCAGCGGATGGTGCCGGTGTCGGGCTGGTGGGCGCCGGCCAGGACCTTGATGAGGGTGGACTTGCCGGCCCCGTTCTGGCCGAGCAGACAGTGGACTTCGCCGGCCTGGACGTCGAGGTCGACGCCGTCGAGGGCCCGGACTCCGGGGAACGACTTGGTGATGCCGGACATGCTGAGGAGCGGTGATTCTGGTGCCATGAGGTCCCCTTGGCGGGCGTGCGGGCCGGTTTCAGGGCAGGGCGGAGCAGGGCTTCAGGTGCAGAGGGCAGGGCGAAGCGGCGCGTTGTGCGGGTGAGCCGTGTCGGGAAGTGGCTTTACGCGGGCGAGAAGAGATGGTCGCTGATGAGACGGGCGGCGCCGATGACTCCGGCGTTCTGCCCCAACTCCCCCAGCACGATGGGCAGGTTGCCCGTCGCGAGGGGCAGTGACTGGCGGTAGACCTGGGTGCGGATCGCGGCGAGCAGGGTGTGGCCGAGGCCGGTCACCCCGCCGCCGATCACCACCAGGCCGGGGTTGAAGAAGGAGACGAGGCCGGCGATGACCTGGCCGGTGCGGGTGCCGCCCTCGCGGATCAGGTCGAGGGCGGTGGCGTCGCCCGCGGCGGCAGCGGCGGCGACGTCGACGGCGGTCAGGGTGCCGTTCGCCGCCAGCCGCGAGGCGAGTTCGTCGGACCGCCCCTGCTCGACCGCCTCCACGGCGTCCCGGGCGAGGGCCGCCCCGCTGAAGTGGGCTTCCAGGCAGCCCCGGTTGCCGCAGGCGCACGGACGCCCGTCGGGCACGGCCTGGATGTGCCCGATGTCGCCCGCGCTGCCGGTCACCCCGCGGTGCACGTCACCGCCGACGACGATCCCGCAGCCGATGCCGGTGCCGATCTTGACGCAGAGGAAGTCGCCCACGGAGCGTGCGACGCCCGCGTGCATCTCCCCCATCGCCATGAGGTTCACGTCGTTGTCGACCATGACGGGGCAGCCGAGTTCCTGGCTGAGCGCCTCCCGCACGGGGAAGCCGTCCCAGCCCGGCATGATCGGCGGGGCCACCGGCACGCCCTCGGGGAAGCGGACGGGTCCGGGGACGCCGATGCCGGCGCCGTCGATGCCCTCCGCGAGCCCCGAGGCCCTCAACTTCGCGGCCATGGACAGCACTTGCTCGAAGACCGCGACGGGTCCCTCGCGTACGTCCATGGGCTGGTTGAGGTGTCCGAGGACCTCCAGCTCGGCGTTGGTGACGGCGACGTCGACCGAGGTCGCGCCGATGTCGACGCCGAGGAAGCGCAGAGCGGGGGCGAGCCGGACGTTGTGGGAACGGCGGCCACCGCGGGATGCGGCGAGTCCGTCGGCCACGACCAGGCCCGTCTCCAGCAGCCGGTCCACCTCCACGGCCAGCTTGGACCGCGAGAGGTCGATCTGATCGCCCAGCTGGGCACGGGAGTTGGGGCCGCCGTCGCGCAACAGCTTGAGCAGCCTGGCCTGATGAGCGTTCGCGGGTCGTGCCGTCATGCGTCTCACGAGCCCCTCCCCGCCTCAACCGGCCACCAGTGTTCGGGCTTTCGAGGGGAACGTAGCAGCGGGCGCCGAACCTGGGAAGAAGCTGTGCGCGAATTGTCCTCGACTTTCTCCACTGACAGGACAAAGACCGGCGCCCCGGATATCCGCGCGCCGGGCTCCACGCCGCCGCATACGATCTGGTCAGCGTCGGTTCAGGGGGGACACGTGGACATGGCAGTGCGGGAAAAGGGCCAGGAAGAGGGCCGGAGAGTCACCACCCTCGAGCTCTTCTTCGACCTGGTCTTCGTCTTCACCCTCACCCAGCTCACCGTGCTGCTCGCCGGTGACCTGACCTTCGCCACCGCGGGCCGCGTCGCGCTGATCCTCGTGGTGCTGTTCTGGATGTACGGCGCCTATGCGTACCTCACCAACCAGGTGCCGCCGGACCGCCCTTCACGCCGGCTGCTGCTGATGCTGGGCATGGGCGCGTTCCTGGTGTGCGCGCTGGCGATCCCCCGCGTCTTCGACGACACCGGCGTGGTCTTCGGCCTCGGCTTCCTGGGCGTCGTGATCGTCCACACGGCGCTCTACACCCGCAGCCACGGCCTGGACTCGATCTGGTACGGCGTCCCGAACGGCCTGGCCGCGCTGTCGGTGACGGCGGCGGGTTTCTTCAACGGGCTTACGGCGGACGGGTTCTGGCTCCTCGCGCTGGTCCTGCAGTTCGTCACGCCGTTCATCGCCGAGCACGGG
Organism: Streptomyces sp. NPDC047081; assembly: GCF_040643775.1. Taxonomy (NCBI): domain Bacteria; kingdom Bacillati; phylum Actinomycetota; class Actinomycetes; order Kitasatosporales; family Streptomycetaceae; genus Streptomyces; species Streptomyces sp. NPDC047081. The sequence goes on from NZ_JBEYUY010000013.1 coordinate 193,748, forward strand.
CCGCGCCGCGCGGACGGCCGGTCCAGCGCCACCATGCGGGTCCAGCTGGGCAGCCTGGACCCGGCGCACTTCGTGGAGCGGCACGGGCTGCTGCTGATCGTCGCGTTCGGCGAGTCGGTGATCGCGATCGGCACCGGTATCGGTGATCTGCCGCTGACGCCGGGCCTGTTGGGCGGCGCGTTCCTGTCGCTGGCGCTCGGGATCGCGCTGTGGTGGACGTACTTCGTGCGCGACGAGGAGGTCGCCGAGGCCGCGTTCCGCGCGACGCCGGCACCGAGACGCTGGCGTCTGGCGATGAACGCGTACTACTACTCCTTCCTGCCGATGCTGCTCGGCATCGCCTACCTGGCCACCGGTGTGAAGAAGACCCTCGGCCATCTCACCGAACACCTCCACACCGGACCCGCGTTGGCGCTCGCCGGCGGTGTGGCGCTGTTCCTCGTCGGGGACGTGGCGTTCCGCGCGGTCCTGCGCCTGTACCCCGTACGCTTCCGCGCGAGTGCCGCCCCGGTGGCCCTGGCGACGGCGCTGCTCGGGGTGCACGTCTCGGCGATGGCCGAACTGCTCGCCCTGGTGGGCGTGTTGACGGTCATGCTGGCGGTGGAGAACCGCTGGTGCGGCAGCAGAACCGCGAGGGCTCAGGACTTCGCCCTGTCGTGATACGAGCGCCGGGTGTGCTCCGTGTGCTCCCGCATCAGTTCCGTCGCCCGCTGCTCGTCCCGGTCGGAGATCGCGGCGATCAGCGCGCGGTGCTCGATCCAGGACTGCACACCGCGCTGGCGGGCGATCGGCGTGTAGTACCAGCGCACCCGGCGGTCGACCTGGGCGGCCAGCTCCGCGAGGACCGCGTTGCCCGCCAGCTCCATGATCTTCGCGTGGAAGCGGGCGTTCATCGCGACCGCCCCGTCCACGTCGTCCGCGGCGACGGCCTTCTCGCCCTCCGCGCACAGCTCTTCGAGCACGGTGATGCCGGCCCGGCCCGCGTTCGCGGCGGCGAGCCGGGCGGCCTCGGCCTCCAGGAGCGTACGGACCGTGAGGAGCTGGTCGGCCTCCTCCTCCGTCGGCTCGTGCACGAACGCGCCCTGGGCGGGCCGCAGGTCGACCCAGCCCTCGGTGTTCAGGCGCTGCAGCGCCTCGCGCACGGGCTGGCGCGACACGCCGAGGTGGCCTGCGAGTTCGCTCTCGACCAGGTGCTGGCCGGGCTGGAGGGCGCGGGTGGTGATGAGTTCGAGCAGCGCCTCGTAGACGCGGTCGCGCAGCGGGCCGGGCCGTTCGAGCTTGGGCACCGCGCCCTGCGGCAGTCCTGTCGACAACATCGGTCGGTCCCCCTCCTGGGGCAGCGCGGGGCAACTGCAGCCGGAAAGCCAGTATGGATTGTCTTTCGTCTACAGTCTACGGCGCACCGCGGCCAGGGAAACAGGGAGTTGACTGCGTCACACCGTGCGGTACCCGCAGGTCACGGGCAGCGGACGACCTGGCCGGCGTAGGAGAGGTTGCCGCCGAAGCCGAAGAGCAGGACCGGGTCGCCGGTGGAGAGCGCGCCCTGTTCGACGAGCTTCGAGAACGCGAGCGGGATGCTGGCCGCGGAGGTGTTGCCGGACTCGGTGACGTCCCGGGCGACGACGGCGTTCACGGCGCCGATCTTGTCGGCGAGGGGCTCGATGATGCGCAGGTTGGCCTGGTGGAGGACGACTCCGGCGAGGTCGGCGGGGGTGAGCCCGGCGCGCTCGACGGCCTTGCGGGCGATGGCCGGCAGCTGGGTGGTGGCCCAGCGGTAGACGCTCTGCCCCTCCTGCGCGAACCGCGGGGGCGTGCCCTCGATGCGCACGGCGTGCCCCATCTCGGGCACCGAGCCCCACAGCACCGGTCCGATGCCGGACTCGTCCGCGGCCTCGACCACGGCGGCACCCGCCCCGTCGCCGACGAGCACACAGGTCGTACGGTCGCTCCAGTCGGTGACCTCGGACATCTTGTCGGCGCCGATGACCAGGGCCCGGGCCGAGCCGCCGGCCCGCACCGCGTGGTCGGCCGTCGCGAGGGCGTGGGTGAACCCGGCGCACACGACGTTGACGTCCATCGCGGCGGGCGAGGGGATGCCGAGGCGGGAGGCGACCCGGGCGGCCATGTTGGGCGAGCGGTCGATCGCCGTGGAGGTGGCGACCAGGACCAGGTCGATGTCGCCGGGCGCGAGGCCGGCCGCCGCGAGCGCCTTCGCGGCGGCGTGCGCGGCGAGCTCGTCCACCGGCTCGTCCGGGCCCGCGATGTGGCGTGTACGGATCCCCACCCGGGACGTGATCCACTCGTCGCTCGTGTCCACCATCCCCGCCAGGTCCTCGTTGGTGAGCACCTTGGCGGGCTGGTAGTGACCGACGGCGGCGATACGCGAGCGGTTCATTGGGTGGTCCCCCTCGTAAGTACCTCGGGTAGCGGGATCCACCAGTCTGATCAGTGACTCACCAGTACGGCGGCAGGTAAGGCGACAGGATTCGGGCGTCCGGGTTGTCGGCTTCTGTCAGACCCTCGGACGCCCGAACACCTGCCGAACAGTCACCCGCTGAAGAGCTTCGTCGCCTTCTGTACGAGCTCGTACAGGCCGTAGACGAGCGGTGCCCCCACCCACAGCCAGGCGAAGGCGATGAGCAGGCGCCGGTCAGGCGGACTCTGGCTGCTGTCGTTCGACATCGACGGCCTCCTCCTTCGGGGCGGGGACATGGTGACGGGCGTCGACCGGCTTGACCAGCTCGTTGGCGACGAAGCCGACGACGAGCAGGCCGATCATGATGATGAAGGAGAGCGTGTAGAGGGACGAGCCGGACTTGCCGGCGTCCTTCTGGTGGTCGGCGATCCAGTTCACGATCAGCGGTCCGAGGACGCCGGCCGTGGACCAGGCGGTGAGCAGCCGCCCGTGGATCGCGCCGACCTGGTAGGCGCCGAAGAGGTCCTTGAGGTAGGCGGGGATGGTCGCGAAGCCACCGCCGTAGAAGGAGAGGATCACCAGCGCGCACAGGATGAACAGCGGCTTGGAGGAGTCGCCGAACAGGGCGATCAGCGCGTACATCAGGGCGCCGACACCGAGGTAGACGCGGTAGATGTTCTTGCGGCCGATCAGGTCGGAGGTGGACGACCAGCCGATCCGGCCCGCCATGTTGGCGGCGGACAGCAGCGCCACGAAGCCGGCCGCGGCCGAAGCGGACACCGCCGCCGAGGAGTTGGCGAAGAAGTCCGTGATCATCGGCGCGGCCTTCTCCAGGATGCCGATACCCGCGGTCACGTTCATGCACAGCACGAGCCACAGGCACCAGAACTGGGGCGTGCGCACAGCGCTGTTGGCGGAGACCTGCACGCCCTCGAAGGCGCTCGGCGCGCTCTCGACCGGCCGCTCCGTCCGCGGCACCCGCACCAGCAGCACGCCGAGGGTCATGAAGACGGCGTACGACAGCCCGAGCACGAGGAAGGTCTGCGCGATCCCGGAGTGGTCGGTGCCGAAGGACTCCAGCATCTGCGCCGACCAGGGCGAGGCGATCAGCGCGCCGCCGCCGAAGCCCATGATGGCGATGCCGGTGGCCATGCCGGGCCGGTCCGGGAACCACTTGATCAATGTCGACACGGGCGAGATGTAGCCGATGCCGAGGCCGATGCCGCCGACCACGCCGTAGCCGACCACGATCAGCCAGAACTGCTTGGTCTCGGCGCCCAGCGCGGACAGCAGCAGGCCGGAGGAGAAGCAGACCAGCGCCACGGTCATCGCCCAGCGCGGCCCGTTGCGTTCGACGAGCGTGCCGCCGAACGCGGCGGACAGGCCCAGCATCACGATGGCGAACTGGAAGGGCAGCGCGCTCTCGGTGCCGTCCAGGTTCAGCGCGGACTCGAGCGGCGGCTTGAAGACGCTCCAGGCGTAGGCCTGGCCGATGGAGAGATGCACGGACAGCGCGGCCGGGGGAACGAGCCAACGGCTCCAGCCGGGCGGTGCTACAGGGGGGCTCATGATCCCGAACCCTAGGAATCCGTAAAGGAGTTGGGAAGGACCGGGGAGGCAAAGCGTCGACCGTATGCGGTGAGCGGTATGCATCGCGCGACGAACGGTCGGTCGCGGTCGATGAACGGTCAACCACCAGGTGCTGCGCGGAGTCTTGTCGCCCTCACTCCCATACTGTAGACAATATTCAGTCGACAGAGTTCGGCCGTCAGCTCGACGGTCAGCCATCTCCGCGGTATCCCTCGAACCGAACGGAGCTCCCTCGTCATGAAAGTCGCAGTTCTCGGCGCCGGTGCGATCGGCGCCTACGTCGGTGCCGCGCTCCACCGCGCCGGCGCCGATGTGCATCTCGTCGCCCGTGGACCGCATCTCGCGGCCATGAGGCAGCACGGAGTACGGGTGCTGAGCCCGCGCGGCGACTTCACCGCGCGCGCCCACGCCACCGACGACCCGGGCGAGATCGGTCCGGTCGACTATGTCTTCCTCGGTCTGAAGGCCAACTCGTACGCGGCGTGCGGGCCGCTGATCGAGCCCCTTCTGCACGACAGCACGGCGGTGGTCGCCGCCCAGAACGGCATCCCCTGGTGGTACTTCCACCGGCACGGCGGCCCCTACGACGGCCACCGCGTCGACAGCGTGGACCCCGACGGCGCGGTCAGTGCGGTGCTCGCGCCCGAACGGGCCGTCGGCTGTGTCGTCTACGCGGCAACAGAGCTGGCGGGCCCGGGAGTTGTGCGACATCTCGAAGGCACCCGGTTCTCGATCGGCGAGCCCGACCGCAGCGTCTCGAAGCGCTGTCAGGGCTTCAGCGAGGCCATGGTCGCCGGTGGCCTGAAGTGCCCGGTCGAACCCGATCTGCGCAACGACATCTGGCTCAAGCTGCTCGGCAACATCTCGTTCAACCCGATCAGCGCGCTGGCCCGCGCCACCATGCGGCAGATGTGCCTGCACGGCGGCACCCGCAAGGTCATCGAGACCATGATGGCCGAGACGCTCGCGGTCGCCGAGGCCCTGGGCTGCGAGGTCGGCGTCTCCATCGAACGCCGGCTCGCGGGCGCCGAGAAGGTCGGCGACCACCGCACCTCCACGCTCCAGGACCTGGAGCGCGGCAAGCCGCTCGAACTCGACGTACTCCTCGCGGCCGTCGTCGAGTTGGCGGAGATCACCGGCGTGGAGGTGCCCACCCTGCGCACCGTGCACGCCATCTCGGACCTGCTCGCACTGAGGACCGCCGCATGAGGAGTGTCGTATGAGCAAACGCGACCGGACCCCGAAGACCTACGCCCGCCTCACCCACCCCCTGGTTCGCGACTCCCGCAACGAGCCCTTCCGGCAGGCGAGTTGGGATGAGGCCCTGGACCGGGCGGCCGCCGGCCTGGAGCGCAACCGCGGCGCCTTCGGCATGTTCTCCTGCGCCCGAGCGACGAACGAGATGAACTACGTGGCGCAGAAGTTCGCGCGGGTCGTCATGGGCACCAACAACGTCGACTCCTGCAACCGGACCTGCCACGCCCCGAGCGTCGCCGGACTGTCCGCCGCATTCGGCTCGGGCGGCGGGACCTCCTCGTACGAGGAGATCGAGCACACCGACGTCATCGTGATGTGGGGCTCCAACGCCCGCTTCGCGCACCCGATCTTCTTCCAGCACGTGCTGAAGGGGATCAGGAACGGCGCCCGGATGTACGCCGTCGATCCGCGCCGCACGTCCACCGCCGAGTGGGCGGAGAGCTGGCTCGGCCTGAACGTCGGCACGGACATCCCCATGGCGCACGCGATCGGGCGCGAGATCATCCACGCGGGCCTGGCCAACGAGGCGTTCATCGAGCGGGCGACGAGCGGCTTCGAGGAGTACCGGAAACTCGTCGAGCCCTGGACGCTGTCCCTCGCGGAGAAGGTGACGGGCGTACCGGCCCGCGCCATAAGGGAGTTGGCGCACGCCTACGCCCGCGCCGAGCGCGCCCAGCTGTGCTGGACCCTCGGCATCACCGAGCACCACAACGGGACCGACAACGTCCGCGCGCTCATCAACCTCTCCCTGCTGACCGGCCAGGTCGGCCGGTACGGCGCCGGGTTGCAGCCCCTGCGCGGCCAGAACAACGTGCAGGGCGGCGGCGACATGGGCGCCATCCCCAACCGTCTCCCGGGCTTCCAGGACATCCTCGACCCGGACACGCGGCTGAAGTTCGAGTCGGCCTGGGACACGGTCATCCAGCCCCACTACGGCCTGAACCTCACCGAGATGTTCGAGGCGATGGAGGAGGGCACGCTCAAGGCCGTCTACTGCATCGGCGAGAACCCGGCGCAGTCGGAGGCCGACAGCGAGCAGGCGGTACGGCGGCTGCGCGAGCTGGACTTCCTGGTCGTGCAGGACATCTTCCTCACGAAGACGGCCGAACTGGCGGACGTGATCCTGCCCGCGACCGCCGGCTGGGCGGAGACGGACGGCACGACCACCAACAGCGAGCGCCGAGTTCAGCGCGTGCGCCGCGCGGTCACCCCGCCCGGCGAGGCGCGCGAGGACATCGACATCATCTGCGACCTCGCGGCCCGCCTGGGCCACGACTGGAAGTACGCCGACTCGGAGACCGTCTGGAACGAGCTGCGCTCGGTCTCGCCGGACCACTACGGGATGACGTACGAGCGCCTGGAGGAACACCAGGGCATCCAGTGGCCGTGCCCGAGCACCGAGGAGCTCGAACCGACGTATCTGCACGGCCGGTTGTGGGAGAAGGACCCGGCGCGGCGCGGGATGTCGGCTCCCTTCGGGATCGTCCAGCACGATCCGCCGGTCGACCTCACCGACGACCAGTACCCGATCCGGCTGACCACCGGGCGGCGGCTCGACTCCTACAACACCGGTGTGCAGAGCGGCGGTTACGCCTCCCCGCTGCGGCGCGGCGAGTACGTCGAGCTGTGCCCGGAGGACGCCGAGCGGTACGGGGTGGTGGTCGGCGAGGAGGTGCAGGTGTCCTCGCGGCGGGGCTCTGTGGTGGCGCCGGTGTGGATCGACACCGCGCTGCGGCCCGGGCTCGCCTTCATGACCATGCACTTTCCCGACGAGGTGGACACCAACCAGCTGACGATCGAGGCCAATTGCCCGATCGCGGGGACGGCGGAGTTCAAGGCGTCGGCGATCCGGATCGAGAAGCTTCCGGTTGCGACCATCGTGAGGTGATGTGGTGGACCTGCACTTCGGCGACAGCAAGCCGACGGACGACGAACGGGCCGCCGTGGACGCCCTGTTGGGCCCCCCGGAGTCCTCGTGGGAGGGCGCGGACCGTTCCGACGCCGACCTGAGGTGGGCCCGCGGCGGCCGGGAGGCACGGGACCGCCGCGACCTGCTGCTGCCGGGGCTGCACGCGATCAACGACCGGATCGGCTGGATCAGCGAGGGCGCCCTCGATTACCTGTGCCGGCGGCTGACCGTGCCGCCGGCGGAAGCGTACGGGGTCGCCACCTTCTACGCGATGTTCTCGGTGAAGCCGCGCCCGGCGACCGTACTGCACGTCTGCACGGACCTCGCGTGCACGGCGGCGGGCGCGTCCGACCTGTGCGCCGGGATCGAGGCACGGCTCGGTCCCGGTGTCTCGGTGGAGCGCAGCCCGTGTCTGGGCCTGTGCGAAAGGGCGCCCGCCGCGCTCGCGATCAGGGCGGGCGATCCGGTGCGTACGGCGGTGTCGGCGCCGGCGACGGTCCACGAGGCCGTACTCGCGGCGAGCTCACCGGATTCGGCGCCGGAGGAACCGCCGGCGGCACTGGCGGTTCCCCAGGCGGGGCAGGACGGGCTGGTCCTGCTTAGGCGGGTCGGCGTGGTGGACCCGGAAAGCCTCGACGACTACCGCTCCCACGGCGGCTACACCGCCCTGCGCCGGGCCTTCGAGCTCGGCCCCGCCGGAGTCATCCGCGAGGTCACCGACTCCGGCCTGGTCGGGCGTGGCGGCGCCGCCTTCCCCACCGGCCGCAAATGGCAGGCCACGGCGTCCCAGCCCGACCACCCCCACTACCTGGTGTGCAACGCCGACGAGTCCGAACCGGGCACCTTCAAGGACCGGGTGATCCTGGAGGGCGACCCGTACGCGCTGGTCGAGGCGATGACGATCGCCGCGTACGCGACCGGCGCGCACAAGGGGTACGTGTATCTGCGCGGCGAGTACCCGCGGGCGCTGCGGAGGCTGGAGCACGCGATCGCGCAGGCACGCGCGCGTGGCCTCCTCGGCGAGGACGTCCTCGGCCAGGGCTACGCCTTCGACATGGAGATCCGGCGCGGTGCGGGCGCCTACATCTGCGGTGAGGAGACGGCCCTCTTCAACTCCATCGAGGGCTACCGCGGCGAGCCGCGCTCCAAGCCGCCGTTCCCCGTGGAGAAGGGCCTGTTCGGCAGGCCGACGGTCGAGAACAACGTGGAGACGCTGGTCAACGTACTGCCGATCCTGACCATGGGCGCACCGGCGTACGCGGCGATCGGGACCGGGAAGTCCACCGGGCCGAAGCTGTTCTGCGTGTCGGGCAGCGTGGAGCGGCCCGGGATCTACGAGCTGCCGTTCGGGGCGACGCTGGGCGAGGTCCTCGCGCTCGCGGGGGTCCGGGACAACCTCCGCGCGGTCCTGCTCGGCGGAGCCGCGGGCGGCTTCGTACGGCCGGACGAAATGGACATCCCGCTCACCTTCGAAGGCACCCGGGAGGCGGGCACGACGCTCGGTTCGGGAGTGGTCATGGCCTTCGACGACACGGTCCCGCTGCCCCGGCTGCTGCTGCGGATCGCCGAGTTCTTCCGGGACGAGTCGTGCGGGCAGTGCGTGCCGTGCCGGGTCGGGACCGTGCGGCAGGAGGAGGCGCTGCACCGGATCGTGGAGCGGTCGGGCGCGGCGGCCGCCGGTGACATCGCGCTGCTCAGGGAGGTCGGCCGCGCGATGCGGGACGCCTCGATCTGCGGTCTGGGGCAGACCGCGTGGAACGCCGTGGAATCCGCCATCGACCGTCTGGGGGCGTACGAATGACCGTGACACCGCTGGGGATCCCGCGCCGGCTGCTCGAGTTCACCATCGACGGCCGGGAGGCCAGGGTCCCGGAGGGCTCGACGATCCTCGACGCGTGCCGGGCGGCCGGGAAGGACGTCCCGACCCTCTGCGAGGGCGACACGCTCCGGCCGAAGAACGCCTGCCGGGTGTGCGTGGTCGAGGTGGAGGGTTCCCGGACCCTTGTGCCGGCCTGCTCGCGGAAGGCCGAGCCCGGCATGGTCGTACACACGGACACCGAGCGCGCCCGGCACAGCCGCAAGATCGTCCTCGAACTGCTCGCCTCCTCGGTCGACTTGTCGACGACTCCACAAGTCGCCGAATGGATCAAGGAGTACGAGGCGAAGCCGGACCGCTTCGGCCCGGACGCGGCCCGCCTGAACGAGGAACCGAAGGTCGACAACGATCTGTATGTGCGCGACTACGACAAGTGCATCCTCTGCTACAAGTGCGTGGACGCCTGCGGCGACCAGTGGCAGAACACCTTCGCGATCTCCGTCTCCGGGCGCGGTTTCGACGCCCGGATCGCCGTCGAGCACGACGCCCCGCTGACCGACTCGGCCTGCGTGTACTGCGGGAACTGCATCGAGGTGTGCCCCACGGGGGCGCTGTCGTTCAAGTCGGAGTTCGACATGCGCGCGGCGGGTACGTGGAACGAGTCCGAGCAGACCGAGACGACGACCGTGTGCGCGTACTGCGGAGTGGGCTGCAACCTCACCCTGCACGTGCAGGACAATGAGATCGTGAAGGTCACCTCCCCGCACGACAACCCGGTGACCCACGGCAATCTCTGCATCAAGGGCCGTTTCGGCTACCAGCACGTACAGAACCGGGACTGAGGCACACATGGGACGAGTCACGGAACGACGCAAGGTGATCCGCATCCGCGACGGGGCGGTCTCGTCCCGCCCGGACACCCTCGTCGCCGAGGAACCGCTGGAGATCCGGCTGAACGGCAAACCCCTCGCCATCACCATGCGCACCCCGGGCGACGACTTCGCGCTGGCCGCGGGCTTCCTGGTCAGCGAGGGCGTGCTGGCCGAGCAGTCGGACCTGCAGAACATCGTCTACTGCGCGGGCGCCACGGTCGACGGCTCGAACACGTACAACGTGGTCGACGTGAAGACCGCACCGGGCGTGATCATCCCCGACATCACCCTGGAGCGGAACGTCTACACGACCTCGTCCTGCGGCCTGTGCGGCAAGGCGAGCCTCGACGCGGTGCGTACGACGGCCCGCTGGCCGATAGCCGACACTCCCCCGGTCCGGGTCGAGCCCGAACTGCTCGCGAGCCTCCCCGACCGGCTGCGCGCGGCCCAGCGGGTGTTCGACCGGACCGGGGGTCTGCACGCGGCGGCCCTGTTCACCGAGGACGGGGAGCTGCTGGACATACGGGAGGACGTGGGCCGCCACAACGCCGTCGACAAGCTGGTCGGCCGCGCCCTGCAGAACGGCGACCTGCCGCTGTCCCGCACGATCCTGCTGGTCTCCGGCCGGGCCTCCTTCGAGCTGGCCCAGAAGGCCGTCATGGCCGGGATCCCGGTCCTGGCGGCGGTCTCGGCCCCCTCCTCCCTGGCGGTGGACCTGGCCGCGGAGACGGGCCTGACCCTGGTGGGCTTCCTGCGGGGCGCCTCCATGAACGTGTACGCGGGCGAGGACCGCATCGCTCTACGGACCGCGGCCGCCCAGAGCTGACCGGCCCCCCGCGACACGGCGGCGGGGCCCCGACCGGCGGGGAGCGCCCCCTGCGCCGCGGGGCCCCGCCTCAGCCGCGTGCGGCCGCCACGAACGCCTCGACCAGGGCCGAGTGCCGGCCCGCGTCCCAGGCGAGCAGCACCGCACCGGGCTCGGCGTCCACGACGGGCACGTAGGTGATGTCCGGGCGGGAGTACTGCTCGGCGACGGACACCGGTACCAGCGTGATGCCGGTGCCGGCGGCCACCCGCTCGAACTTCTCCTCGACCGTGCGGATCGGCACGTCGTCCGGCCGGGGATCGACGTAGCGCAGCCAGGTCTCACCGTCCAGGTCCGCACGGCGCAGCTCCTGCTTGCCCGCGAGCCGGTGCTCGGCGGGGAGCATGGCCACCATGTCCTCGGTGTACTGGGGCAGCAGCCGCAGCCCCTGCTCGCGGATCGGACGCCGTACGTACGCCACGTCGACGGTCCCGTCGAGAATCAGCTGCTCCTGGTCGTCCCACTCCACCCGGCGGGCCTGTACGTCGACGTCGGGGTGCGCGGCGCCGAAGGCGCGCAGGACATGCGTCACGACGACACCCGCCCGGAAGCCGACGACGAAGCGGCGCCGACCACGGGCGGCGGCCCACACCCGGCGCCGAGCGGCATCCGCCGAGGCCAGCAACTGACGTGAGTCGTCGAGGAGTTGCCCACCCGCCGTCGTCAACGTCACCCCGTGGCTGTCCCGTACGAACAGCTCCGCGCCCAAGTCCTTCTCCAGCGCCCGGATCTGACGGCTCAGCACCGGCTGCGCGATGTGCAGCCGCTCGGCCGCGCGTCCGAAGTGCAGCAGCTCGGCCACCGCGACGAAGTAGCGCACTTTCCGCAGGTCCAGGTCCATGGCCGCCCCTTCCCTCGGCGATGCCTTCAGGGTATCGCCGACGCCGGAAGAGGTCTTGGACGGCGGCACGGGGGCGGCCGCAGGCTGGACGGCGTCGAGTCGAACAGTGGAGGAAGGGAGCACGGCATGAGCCTGCGAGGACAGCGGATCGTCGTCATCGGCGGTACGGCGGGGCTCGGACTGGCGGTGGCGGAGGCGGCGGCCGGGGAGGGCGCCGAGGTGGTGGTCGCCTCGCGCCGGCAGGAGAGCGTGGCCGCGGCGCTGAAGCGGCTGCCGGACGGCGCCGAGGGGCACGTCCTGGACGCGACCGACGAGGAGGCCGTACGGGCCTTCTTCGAGGGGCTCGGCGCCTTCGACCACCTCGTGTACACGGCGGGCGACTCCATCCTGCTGGGTGGTCTCGCCGACTCGGACCTCGGCCGCGCCCGGGGTTTCCTGGACACGCGGCTGTGGGGCGCGTACACGGCCGTCAAGCACGGGGCCCCGGCGATCCGGCCGGGCGGCTCGGTCGTGCTGACCACCGGCACCGCGGGCCGCCGCCCGATGCCGGGCACGACGGTCGCGGCGAGCCTGTGCGGGGCGATGGAGTCGCTCACCCGCGCGCTCGCCCTGGAGCTGGCGCCCATCCGCGTGAACGTCGTCTCGCCCGGTGTGATCCGCACCGATCTGTGGCGGGACCTGCCCGAGGCCGAGCGCGAGGGCCTGTACGCCTCGACCGCCGGCTCGCTCCCCGTGGGCAGGGTGGGCGAGCCGGCGGATGTCGCCGAGGCGTACCTCTACCTGATGCGCGGCGGCTACAGCACGGGCTCGGTCGTGGTGGTGGACGGCGGCGGGACGCTGGTGTGAGGGTCAGCCCACGAACCTCACCTCGGCCGCGGTCACCACGGTCCCCAGCCGCGGGAAGTCCAGCCGTACCGACGCGTCGTGCTCGGCGGCCGTGAACGCGGCCATGGCGTCCTCGACGAAGACCAGGTCGTAGCCGAGGTCGCCGGCGGCGCGGGCGGTGGACTCGACGCCGAGGTTGGTGGCGATACCGCCGAACACGAGGGTACGGACGCCCCGTTCACGCAGCCGCTCGTCCAGGTCCGTGCCCTGGAAGCCGCCGATCGTCCGCTTCACGACCTCCACATCGCCGTCCCGGGCCAGGCCGGCCACCAGCCCGCTGCCGGGCGGCTGTTCCGGGACACCGGGCCGCTCCACCCGGATGAGCGCGACGGGCGCTCCGGCCACCCGGAAGGCGGTCGCCAACTCCTCGGCGGTGGACAGGACTTCGGTGCCCTTACGGGGCTCCAGGGGCAGCGCGACGATCCGGTCCATCAGATCGACGAGGACGAGGGCGCTGCGCGCTGGATCGAGGGCGAGGGGTGCGGTCATGACGGAACGTTATCCGTCGTCAGCCCTCCGTATCAGCCTTCCGTACCGGAAATCCGGATCAACAGGCCCATGAACCGGTCGCGTTCGGCCGCCGAGAGCGGGGCGAGCAGTTCGTCGTTGGCCGCGCGGGCCGCCTTCTCGCAGCGCTTGAGCAGCCGCGCACCTTCCTCGGTGAGGGACACGGCGTTCTTGCGGCGGTCCCTGGGGTCCGGTTCGCGCACGACGAGGCCCGCGGACTGAAGGTCGTTGAGGACGCCGACGAGGTCCTTCGGGTCGAGCCGCACGCTCCGGCCGAGGTCGGCCTGGGCGACGGGCGCGAGGTCCCGTACGGCGGACAGGACCACGTGGTGCCACATCTTGAGCCCCTCCGCGGCCAGCGCCTCGGCGACCAGGGCGCGGCCACGGGCGGCGGCACGGCCGAGCAGCCAGCTGGGGAGCGAGCGGATGGCGGCGAGGGGGGCTCCGGTTTCGGACATGCGGACAGCGTACCGAGAATTCATTGGACTTCCCAACGATTGACGCCATACCGTTGGGACTCCCAACGATTTCTGGAGGTGCGATGCGTCGCGTTCGGTACGAGTCCACCGGCGGGCCCCTGTTCCTGGAGGAAGCCCCGGTTCCGGAGCCCGGCCCCGGAGAGCTGCTCGTCCGCTGCGAGGCCGTCGGCGTCACGCTGCCCGTCGTCCGCAAGGTCACCGAGGCGGCCGAGCCGATCCCGCTGGGCGGGGAGATCGCCGGTGAGGTGGTGGCGGTCGGCGAGGGCGTCGGCCGCTTCCGCGCGGGCGAGCGCGTGACCGGGCTGTGCTTCGGGGACGGTTACGCCGACTTCGCGCTTCTGCACGAGGCGATGGCCTCCCCGGTCCCGGACACCGCTTCGGCCGTCGACGCGGTCGCGCTCGTGCGCAGCGGACTGGTCGCGCTCGGCGCCCTGGAGGCAGCGCGTCCCGAGCCCGGCGAGTCGGCGCTCGTCACGGCCGCGGCGAGCGGGGTCGGCCACCTGGCGGTGCAGCTGGCGCGGGTGCGGGGCGCGGGGCGGGTCGTGGGTGCCGTGTCCGACCCGGGCAAGGCCGACTTCGTGCGCTCGCTCGGCGCGGACGAGGTGATCGTCTACGCCGACGAGAGCTGGGGCGAACCCGTCGACTACACCCTCGACGCGGTGGGCGGCGAGCTGCTCACCCCGGCGATCGGCGCCCTCGCACCCGGCGGGCGGCTGGTGGCGTACAGCTCGGGCGGCGGGACGATACAGGCGTACGACCTGCTCGTCGGGGCGAAGTCGGTGATCGGCTTCCAGATGGCGCGGATCGCGCGCGGTAAGCCGGAGTTGTACGAGCGGTGGCGGCGGGAGCTGTGGCGGCTGTTCGGGGAGGGTGCGCTGAAGCCCACCGTGCACGGGGAGTTCGCGCTGGCCGACTCGGCGCGGGCGCACGCGGTGATCGAGTCGCGGAGCAATCGGGGCAAGGTGGTGCTCCGGCCCTGAAATCTGCATTTATGCGTCAGTTCTGACGCCCCATCACCACCCGTCCGGCGTAGTGGTTCACCTTGGCACACCCCGTTGGCAAGTGGCTCGTTACTTGGGTGAGTTCCACGGGCCGCGTGCCGTGCGGCCCGTCGTCCAAGTAGGAGGCAGTCACTTGGATGCCGGCACCACCCTGCTCGGCTCGTTACTGGCGGCCGCGGGCGTGCTGGGCGCAGCCGCCGTGGCCTATCTCGGCAAGCGCGGGGAGAACGCGCTGAGCGGCTACTCCAGCCTGACCGAGAAGCTCCAGTCGGAGCGCGACCGGCTCGAACGGCAAGTGGCCGAACGGGACACGCGCATCACCGAACTGTCCACGCTGCATGCCGCCGACCAGTCGGAGATCGCGCGGCTCAGGCTCGACATCCACCGGCTCGGCGGTGCGCCGTGAACCGGCCCGACATCAAGCGGCCCGGAGGTGCGCCGTGACGTCCCGATTCGAGCGGCTGCTCGCCCCGCGCTGGCGCAGCGTCTTCCTGGTCTGTGTGCTGGTCGCCCTGTGCGGGGTGGCGGTGATCCTGTGGGCGCGCATCGACTCCGGCGACCGGCGCGCCGACCAGATGCAGGCCGAGGCCGACCGGCGCGGCCAGGCCCTGTCCACGCTCGCACAGGACGTGCGGGCCCTGCGCGACCAGGTCCGGGCCAGCGGCGGGACCCCGGCGGCGCCGGACCCGTCGGAGGCGGTCGACGACCTGCTGGACCGGATCCGGGTGCCCGCCGCGCTCCCCGGCGCTCGGGGCGCGAAGGGCGACAAGGGCGACCGGGGGGCGGGTGGTGCGGCCGGGGCCGACGGCGCCCAGGGGCCGCGCGGCGTGCCCGGTCCGTCCGGGCCCACGGGCCCCGCCGGTCCGGAGGGGCCCGTCGGCCCCGAGGGCTCGCCCGGGCCGTCGGGCGACCCCGGCCCCGTGGGGGCCGACGGAGCCGCCGGACCCACCGGCGCTTCCGGCGTGAACGGCAACCCGGGGACCCAGGGCGTCCAGGGCCCGAAGGGGGACAAGGGGGATCCCGGACCCAAGGGCGACCCGGGCCCCGCGTGCCCCAACGGCTACACCCTCCAGACCCCGGCGAGCGACCCCGACGCCCTGGTCTGCCGCAGGACGGGCGCCGCTCCCTCGCCAAGTCCCGGACCCGCGACCGTACTTCCCGTCCTGCCGGCCCTGCGCCGCCGCGACCCGACCGAGTAGCCGCACGCTCCTTGTGAGGCGCCTGAGCCCCCAACTAGCCTCTGCGATCGGGACGTTGGACGTGGGATGTCCAGATGTCCAGACCTCTGAAGGGCAGGTTCGCACCATGCCATCACGTCTTCGCACACGTCTGAGAGCCACCGTCACCGCACTCGCCGCAGCCGCGGCGCTGGCCGCCCTCCCGAACCCGGCACACGCCCAACCGACCGCGTCCGCCTCCGACTTCGAGCAGCAGGTCCTCTTCAAGGCCGCCCAGGAGCCCGGCTACGCCTGCTTCCGCATCCCGGCGATCGTGCGGACCACCGAGGGCACGCTGCTCGCGTTCGCCGAGGGCCGCCGGCTCAACTGCGGGGACGCCGCCGACATCGACATCGTGGTCAAGCGGTCTCAGGACGGCGGCCGCACCTGGAGCCCGCTCCGGGTCGTGAACCCAGGCGGCGGCGACACGCACGGCAACCCGGCGCCGATCGTGGACCGCGGGACGGGCCGCGTCCTGCTGGCGGAGACGTACAACACGGGCCGTACGGACGCGGCCAGTTGCTCGGTGCCCTGCGACCGCACCCCGCATCTGCAGTACAGCGACGACGACGGCCTGACGTGGTCCGAGCCGCGCGATCTGAGCCCCGAGATCCTGCCCCCGGACTGGAACTCCTGGTACGCCACCGGTCCTGTGCACGGCATCCAGCTCACCCGTGGCAAGCGTGCCGGGCGACTGGTCTTCGGCGTCAACACCGAGACCTGGGACGGGAATCGGGTGAGCGCCAACCACGCGGCGCTGATCGTCAGCGACGACGGCGGCGACCACTGGCGGATCGGCGCCACCGACTCCTGGCCGATCGCGGCCGACGGCACCTTCCGGCAGAAGCCCTCCGAGGTCACCCTCGCCGAGCGTGCCGACGGCTCGATCCTCGTCAGCGGCCGGGAACAGGACGGCACCGACCTCGGCCACCGCACCCAGGCGGTCAGCCGCGACGGCGGCGACAGCTTCGCCGCCCCCTTCCGCGACCTCCCGGACCTCTACACCCCGCAGGTCCAGGGCTCGATGCTGCGCCTCGGCGACCGCCTGCTGCTGGCCTGCCCCGGCGACCCCGACCGCCGCCGGACCATGATGATCCGCTCCTCGTACGACGGCGGGCGCAGCTGGGACAGCGTGGACCGGGGCACGGTCGTGACGACGGACTGGTCCGGCTACTCCGACATGGCCCGCATCAGCCACGACACGGTGGGGCTGATGTACGAGGGCGGGGCCGTGGACGCACGCGACGAGATCCGCTTCGCCCGCTTCACCGAGGACTGGCTGCGACCGCGCCGCGGCCCCGACCCGACCACCGCCGACCTCGCCCCGCACGCCCGCCCCGCGGCCGTCCTCGGCGGCGCCCGGGAGACCGCGGGCGTGTCCGGGGGCGCGCTGGAGTTCGACGGCACGGACGACGCCGTACGACTGCCGTACAGCGACCGACTGCCGCTCGGGACAAGGGACTTCACGGCGTCGCTGTGGTTCCGGTACGCGGCCACGACCGGTGAGCAGCCGCTGCTGTGGATGGGCGGCGTCGGGTCCGGCCAGCCGCAGGTGTGGCTGCGCGGGGAGCCCGCGGGCGACCGCGTCCAGGGCCTGATCACCGTGCGCGACGGAGCGGCGGCCCCGCGGTCGGCGTCCGTCCGCACGGCCGGCGCCTACAACGACGGCCAGTGGCACCACCTGACCCTGCGGAGAGGCGGTGGCCGGCTGACGCTCTTCATCGACGGTACGGCGGTCGGCGCGGCCGATGTGCCGGGCTCGGTCAGCCGTAACTCGCCCTTCGGCGTGCACATCGGGCAGCGCATGGACAGCAGGGCGTTCTTCACCGGCGCGATCGACGACGTACACGTGTGGGACCGGGCGCTGAGCGACGAGGAGTTGGCCAAGCCAGACTTCTCCGCCGAGTCGTCGAAGGACACCGTGCTGTGGCTGCCCATGGACCATGTGAGCGGCAGCCACTAACGTCCCGTGGGTGCCCGAGGACCGACGAGCACGACAGCGGACGGGGACCGGGCTGGGCCTGCTGCTGGCCCTGGTCCTCGGGGCCGTGCTGCTCACCGCCCTTCCGCACGGAGGGGAGCGGGAGGGCGGCGGCTGCGGCCCGCTCAGGCTCGGCAAGGTGTCGGCGGACGCCGGTCTCACCACCGAGTTCGCCCGGTACGGCGACGACGCGACCCAGACGGACGACTGGACCGGCGGCGACGGCACCCACTCGGTGCGGCTGCCGGACGGCCGGGTGCTGTGGCTGTTCTCGGACACCTATCTGGGCCAGGTGCACCGCCCGCCCAACCCGGTCGGCGAGTCCTACGCCTGGCGCGACACCGCGGCCCCGCTGGTCCGCAACTCGGCCGTGGTGATGGACGGCAAGGGCCGGTTGCAGTCCACGCTGTCCGCCCCGCTCTTCCCCGACCCGGCCCCGGACCAGTGGCGGTGGCCGGTCGCGGCCCGGGTCGAGCCGCGCTCCCCCGGCTCGTCCGAGTCGGTCGTACGGGTGCTGCTGTGGGTGCGGACGGCCGGGCAGTCGCCGTGGATCTACGGGGTGCCGACCGCCACCGAGGTCGCCACGCTGTCGCTGCCCGATCTGAAGGTCGAGTCGGTGGTGAAGGTGCTCGACCAGAGCCTGGTGCCGGATCCGTCCCGGCGGCTGCTGTTCGGGACGACGCTGGTGAGCAGGGGCGGCTGGACGTACGTCTTCGGCGGCGACGACGGGCAGGCGGTCGCCCGCCCGGCCTCGTCGGCGTATGTCGCGCGGGTGCCGGAGGGCAGGCTCGCGGACCCGTCGGCCTGGCGGTACTGGGACGGCTCGGGGTGGGGGCTGAAGCCGCGGGCGCTGCGGGGCGCGAAGGTGGGCAGCGCGTTCTCCGTCGTTCAAGTCCGCGGCACGTACGTGCTGTTCACGATGGCGACGGGTGCGGCGGGGCTGACCACCGTGACCTCGTACTGGTCCTGCTCCCCCACCGGGCCCTGGCACGGGCCGACGAAGAGCTTCAGCCCGTCGCTGCCGACGTCCGGGGTGGCCGCGTACAACCCGCAGGCCCACCCCGAACTGGACGGCGACGGACGGCTGGTGCTCAGCTACGACGTCAACTGGCTGGAGACGACCGGCGCTTCGGCGAGCATCAACGCGAACGTGAGCCTGTACCGACCGCGGTTCGTGACGGTGCGGCTGGAGCGGGCTTGACGATCTCGGTCTGCGGGTCGTGCGAGCGGCGCTTGGCGATCACCGCGCACACCATCAGCTGCATCTGGTGGAAGAGCATCAGCGGCAGCACGGCGAGGGAGGCGTGGGCGCCGAACAGGACGCTCGCCATGGGGAGTCCGGAGGCGAGGGACTTCTTGGAGCCGGCGAACTGGATGGCGATGCGGTCCTCGCGGTCGAAGCGCAGCGCCTTGCCGCCGTACCAGGTCAGCGCGAGCATCACGGCGAGGAGCACGGCCTCGACGACCAGCAGGCCGCCGAGCCGGGCGGGGCTGACCTGGTGCCAGATGCCCTGGACCATGCCCTCGCTGAACGCGGTGTAGACGACGAGCAGGATCGAACCCCGGTCGACCAGGCCGAGGACCTTCTTGTGCCGGGCGACGAAGCCGCCGATCCAGCGCCGCAGCAGCTGCCCGGCGACGAACGGCACCAGCAGCTGGAGCACGATCTGGACGAGCGAGTCGGCCGAGAAGCCGCCTGCGCTGCTGCCGAGCAGCGCCGCGGCGAGCAGCGGGGTGACGACGATGCCGACCAGGGAGGAGAAGGAGCCGGCGCAGATCGCCGCCGGAACGTTCCCTCGCGCCATCGACGTGAAGGCGATCGACGACTGGATGGTCGAGGGGACCAGGGTGAGGAAGAGCAGGCCCTGGTAGAGCGGGTGGGTGAGGAGGACCGGGACCAGGCCGCGGGCCGCGAGGCCCAGCAGCGGGAAGATCACGAACGTACAGGCGAGGACCGTGCCGTGCAGCCGCCAGTGCTTGAGTCCGTCCAGCGCCTCACGGGTGGAGAGGCGGGCGCCGTACAGGAAGAAGAGGAAGGCGATCGCGGCCGTGGAGGCGCCCGAGGCGACGTCGGCGCCGGTCCCGCGTGCCGGGAAGAGGGCGGCGAGGCCCACCGTCCCGAGCAGCAGCAGGATGTACGGGTCGATCGGCATCCAACTCGGCCATTGCAGGCGTTTCACGGTGCTCCACTTGCTCGTTGCTGTCGGCGGTTTTGGTGGCTGTCCGGGGCCCGGAGGGCCCCCGTTCATCGTCCTCCTCGGCGAGCCGATCGGGAATCCGTCATACCGCTCTGACTGTCATCGCTTTTCGTGATGACCGGCTACGGTTGTCCCCATGTACGAGCCCTCCCACCTGCGCACCTTCCTCGCGGTGGCGCAGACCCTGAGCTTCACGCAGGCCGCGCGGCGGCTCGGGCTGCGGCAGTCGACGGTCAGCCAGCATGTGCGGCGGCTGGAGGACGCGACCGGCCGGCAGCTGTTCTCGCGGGACACCCACTCCGTGGAGCTGACGGAGGACGGAGAGGCGATGCTCGGTTTCGCGCGCCGGATCCTGGAGGTGCACGAGCAGGCGACGGCGTTCTTCACGGGCACGCGGCTGCGCGGGCGGCTGCGGTTCGGCGCCTCGGAGGACTTCGTGCTGACCCGGCTGCCGGAGATCCTGGAGGGCTTCCGGCACGACCACCCCGAGGTCGACCTGGAGCTGACGGTCGAGCTGTCCGGCACGCTGCACGAGCAGCTGGAGGCCGGGAAGCTGGACCTGGTGCTGGCCAAGCGGCGGCCCGAGGACCCGCGCGGCGAGCTGGTCTGGCACGACGAGCTGGTCTGGATCGGCGCGGAGCGGCTGCGCCTGGACCCGGACCGTCCGGTGCCGCTGATCGTGTTCCCGCCGCCGGGCATCACACGCGCGCTGGCCCTGGAGTCCCTGGAGCGGCAGGGCCGGGAGTGGCACATCGCGTGCACCAGCGGCAGCCTCAACGGCCTGATCGCGGCGGCCCGGGCGGGCCTCGGCGTGATGGCCCACTCCCGGGGCCTGATCCCGCCGGGCCTGGTCCGCGTCCCGGACCGCTTCGGCCTCCCGGAACTGGGCCGCGTCGACTTCGTCCTGGTCCACGGCCGCCGCCCCACCACGGCCCAGAGCGCGGCGGACGCCCTGGCGGCGGCGATCCTGACGGGCGGCGACCGCCTGCAGCGCCGGCGCAGGGGCTGAGCGCTCCGCTGGATGTGCGGCGATGTGTCGTCGTTCGTCTGCGGCGCCGTCGTGGCTGGTCGCTCCCCCACGCTCGGCACAGCCCCGCGCCCCTTGGCGGCGCTGCCGAACCGCAGCCGACTTCACCAGGTCCGCTCAGCGGACGGGTGGCGGGTACGTCAGCTGCTTGATGCGGCGCAGATACGGCACCGACTCCACGTGCTGGATCCCGTCGAGCCGTCCGAGGGGGCCGCTGAGGTACTCGTACAGCCCGGCGGTGTTCTTGAAGACCGCGCTGACCAGCAGGTTGGAGACGCCGGAGGTGGCGGTGACGTAGGCGGACTCCGCGTGGCCGGCGATGGCCTCGCCCACGGAGTGCAGCCGGGCGGGCGCGGCGGTGATCCACAGGGACGCGGAGAGCGGGTAGCCCAGGATCTCGGGGTGGTACTCGACGTCGAGGTAGATCGCGCCGGAGGCGACGAGTGCGGCGAGCCGGCGTTTGACGGCGGACTCGGAGCGGCCGGTGGCGCGCTGGAGTTCGGGGTAGGTGGCCCGGGCGTCGCGTTCGAGGAGGTCGACGAGCGGCTCGTCCTCGGGGTCGATGCGGGCGGGTCCGGTGACGGGCGCGGGCGGGTCGGGGCGCAGGGCGGCCTTCTGGTCGTCGGTGAGCGCGCGGAACTTCTGCAGCCAGCCGTCAGGGCCGCCGAAGAAGCGGTGCAGCAGCTGGTGGGCGCGGATCTCCACCACGCTGGGCGTGCGCGGCAGCTTGCCGAGCAGCAGGTCGTCGCGGTCGCCGGGGCTGTGGGGCCGGGTCCCGGCCAGTACCTCGGTGCCGCCGGCGGCGAGCGCGATCCAGTTGGTGTCGGGCCGTTTCGCGAGCGCCTCCGCGATCTTGAGCGCGGTGTCGGGGACGCAGCGCAGCCGCAGGTTCCACTGGTCGTGGCCGAGCAGTTCGGGGTCGCGCACCGCGACCACCCGCAGCCCGCCCTCGGCGGACAGCCTGCGGAAGCGCCGGGCGACGGTCTGGTCGGAGACGCCGAGGACCGCGCCGATGCGGCTGAAGGAGGCCCGGGCGTTCGTCTCCAGGGCGGCCAGGATCTGCAGATCGAGCCGGTCGAAAGTGTCCGACTCCATGACCGGCCCGTGGAATTCCGTCGTCGTCATGCCCTCTCCTGTCGGGTTTCCGCGGCCGAGGCCTCGGTTCCACCGTGATCGGCCGCGCGGAGCCCATCGTACGGAGAGAAACGCATCCGACGGAGAAGAAGCACAGGGAGTTGGGGACATGCGTACATGGGGGCCGCTCACGGCGGTGTGCCTGGGCACGTTCATGTTGTTGCTGGACGTGACGATCGCGGTGGTCGCGCTGCCGGACATGGCGCGCTCGCTGCACGCGTCGCTGAGCGATCTGCAGTGGGTGATGGACGGGTACGCGCTGGCACTGGCCGCGCTGCTGCTCGGCATAGGCGCCGCGGCCGACATTCTGGGGCGGCGGCGCGTGCACCTGGTCGGTGTCGTCGTGTTCGCGACGGCCTCGCTGCTGTGCGGGCTGGCGAGCGGGCCGGGGATGCTGGTCGCGGCGCGCGGTCTGCAGGGGCTGGGCGCGGCGGCGATGTTCGCGACCACGCTGCCGCTGCTGGGCTCCGTCTACCAGGGCAAACAGCGCTCGGTGGCGCTGGGCGTGTGGGGCGCGGTGAGCGGCGCGGCGGCCGCGGTGGGGCCGGTGGTCGGCGGGCTGCTGACGGACGGGCCGGGCTGGCGGTGGATCTTCTACGTCAATCTGCCGGTGAGCTTGGCCGCGGTGTGGCTGACCCTGAAGGCCGTACCGGAGTCGCACGGCTCGCGCGATCGGCGCGTCGACTGGGCGGGCACGGTGAGCTTCGCGGCCTTCGCGGGGGCGCTGACGTACGGCGCGGTGCGGGCCGGGCAGGACGGCTGGGCCGACACGGGCACCCTCGCCACCTTCGCGGCGGCCGTCGTGGCGCTGGGCTGCTTCCTGGCCGTCGAACTGCGCTCCGCCGACCCGCTGCTGGATCCGCGGCTGTTCCTGAAGCCCGCGTTCTCGGGCGTGATGGTGGGCGCGCTGGCCTTCAACGCGGCGGCGTTCAGTCTCATGGCGTACGACTCGATCTGGCTGCAGACCATGCTCGGGATGAGCCCGGTGCGCGGCGGGCTGGTGTTCCTGTGGCTGTCGCTGGCCTCGTTCGTGGTGGCGGCGGCCGGCGGGCGGCTGCTGCACGGGGTGCCGGCGCGGATCACCGTCGGCGGCGGGCTGCTGCTGATCGGCACCGGGCAGTTCTGCATGACGGGGCTGGACGCGGGCTCGACGGCGTCGGCGCTGGTGCCGGGGCTGATTCTGGTCGGCATCGGTACGGGTCTGGTGGCGCCCGGCATCGCGGGGGCCGCGCTGGCCGCCGTACCGCCGGAGCGGTCCGGGATGGCGGGCGGTGCGGTGAACACCTTCCGGCAGCTCGGGTACGCGCTGGGGATCGCCGTGTACGGCACCGTGGTGACCTCGCGGATGGGCGACACCCTGCCGAGCGGCGCGGCCCACGCGCTCGCGGGCGGCGCGGCCGGCGCGCTGCGCGGGACCTTCTCCGAGCACACGCTGCGCACCGCCTTCGCCTCCGGGCTCTCCTCGGCGGCCGTGCCGGCCGGGCTGACCGCGACGGTGGCCGGGGCCCTGGTGGTCGGCCTGGTCAGGAGCCCGAAACCGACCCCGACCGGAGTGACGAATTCCGCCCCTGCGACGCTGAAGGAAGAGACGCCGGCGCACCACCGATGAGGCCGTTGACCAGCGGTCAAGGGCCGTAGTCAGGTCGTACAGATTCGGTGGAGATTACGGGACCGAAACTTACTCAACCGTCAGTTTTCTGTCCGACCCTTCCTGATGTGAGGGCATTTTCCGGCCTGTGACCAGGCTGTAAGTGAGGGTTGCTCCGATTCGGCCCCTCTCCCGCCGCGTCTCAGGGTGGGGTAGCTTTCACGGCGCTTGCGGAGTCTCGAATACGGCGCTGAGGGAGCGGGGAGTGGGTTTGCGCGAGTTCACCAGCCCTCCGTTGGCGTTGGCCCCGCCGGTGGGTGGTCTGGCCGACGTCGTGTTCCAGCGTGCCCAGGAAGACCCGCTGCACATCGCGCTCGGCCGCAAGGACGACGGCGGCCAGTGGCGGGACGTCACCTCGGCCGAGTTCCGGGACGAGGTGCTGGCCCTCGCCAAGGGGCTGCTGGCCCGGGGCATCCGGTTCGGCGACCGGGTCGCGATCATGTCCCGCACCCGCTACGAGTGGACCCTGTTCGACTTCGCGCTGTGGACGATCGGCGCCCAGGTGGTGCCGATCTACCCCACCTCCTCGGCCGAGCAGTGTTTCTGGATGCTCTACGACGCCGAGTGTTCGGCGGCGATCGTGGAGCACGAGGACCACGCGATGACCATCGCCACCGTCATCGACCGGCTGCCGCAGCTGCACCAGCTGTGGCAGCTGGACAACAACGCCGTCCAGGAGCTGTACGACGCCGGCGCGCATCTCGATGACGACCTGGTGCACCGGCACCGGCAGGCGGTCACCCCCGACTCGGTCGCGACGATCATCTACACCTCGGGCACGACGGGCCGCCCGAAGGGCTGTGTCATCACGCACGGCAGCTTCATGTACGAGGCGGACACGGTCGTCGAGAAGTACGAGCCGGTGTTCCACTCGAAGAAGGGCGACGAGGCGGCGACCCTGCTGTTCCTGCCGCTCGCGCACGTCTTCGGGCGCATGGTCGAGGTGGCGGCGATCCGCAACGGCGTCCGCTTCGGCCACCAGCCGCAGCTGAACGCGGCGGCCCTGCTGCCGGACCTCCAGGCGTTCAAGCCGACGTTCATCCTCGCGGTGCCGTACATCTTCGAGAAGGTCTTCAACTCCGCCCGGCGCAAGGCCGAGAAGGAGGGCAAGGCCGGGCCGTTCGAGAAGGCCGTCGAGGTCGCCGTGAAGTACGCCGACGCCGTCGAGGCGAAGGCCTGGGGCATCGGGCCGGGGCCCTCGGCGGGGCTGCGCATGCAGCACCAGCTCTTCGACAAGCTCGTCTACTCCAAGGTGCGGGCCGCGATGGGCGGCCGGATCCGCAACGCCATGTCCGGCGGCTCCGCGATGGACCGCCGACTCGGCCTGTTCTTCGCGGGCGCCGGCGTGCAGATCTACGAGGGGTACGGCCTCACCGAGTCGACGGCCGCCGCGACGGCCAACCCGCCCGAGCGCACCCGCTACGGCACGGTCGGCGTGCCCATTCCGGGCGTCACCGTGCACATCGCGGACGACGGCGAGATCTGGCTGCACGGCCCGAACATCTTCCAGGGCTACCTCAACAACCAGAAGGCCACCGACGAGACCCTGCACGACGGCTGGCTCGCCACCGGCGACCTGGGCTCGCTGGACGAGGACGGCTACCTCACCATCACCGGCCGCAAGAAGGAGATCCTGGTGACCTCCGGCGGCAAGAGCGTCTCCCCCGGCATCCTGGAGGAGCGCGTGCGCGACCATCCGCTGGTCAACCAGTGCATCGTGGTGGGCAACGACCGCCCGTACATCGCCGCCCTGGTCACCCTCGACCAGGAGGCCGTGGAGCACTGGCTGACGATGCGCGGCAAACCGCAGATGTCGCCGGCCCAGCTGGTGCGGGACGCGGACCTGGAGACGGAGGTACGGCGCGCGGTGGTCGCCGCCAACACCCTGGTCTCGCAGGCCGAGTCGATCCGTACGTTCCGGATACTGGCCCAGCCGTTCACCGAGGAACACGGTCTGCTGACCCCGTCCCTGAAGCTGAAGCGCAAGGCCATCGAGAACGCCTACGCGAACGAGGTCGAGGCGCTGTACCGGGCCTGACCGGCACAGCGCCCCAACTGGTAGCACTCCTAACTGATGTTGACCCGGAAGATCTTGTCGGATCCGTCCGGTTCGTTGCCGTTGTTGTCGGCGTTGGTGGTCGACAGCCACAGCTGGTCGGCGCCGGGCACCTTGGTGACCGTACGCAGACGGCCGTACGTGCCGACGTAGTACGCGGTCGGTGTGCCGACGCTCTCGTTGTCGCCGTTGATCGGGATCCGCCAGAGGCGTTCGCCGCGCAGGGACGCCATGTAGACGACGTTGCGGACGATGGCGATACCGCTGGGCGAGGCCTCGGAGACGTTCCAGGTGGCCTTGGGGTTGGTCATCCCCGAGGTGCTGCAACTGCCCTCACAGATCGGCCAGCCGTAGTCGGCGCCCGGCTTGATGAGGTTCAGCTCGTCCTTGGAGCTGTTGCCGAACTCCGCCTCCCACAAGCGCCCGCTGCGGTCGAAGGCGAGGCCCTGCGGGTTGCGGTGGCCGTAACTGTAAACATAGTTGCCGAACGGGTTGCCGGGGGCCGGCTTGCCGTCGGTGGTCATGCGCAGGATCTTTCCGTTCAGGGAGTCCTTGTCCTGCGCGAGGTCGGGCGTCTGCGCCTCGCCGGTGGAGACGTACAGGTAGCCGTCGGGGCCGAAGGCGAGACGGCCGCCGTTGTGGTAGCGGTTCTTCTTGATGCCCTGGAGCAGGATCTTGTAGTCGCTGAGCTTGGTGCCGTCGTACGTCATGCGGACCACGCGGTTGCCCTCGGACGCGGTGTGCATGAAGTAGACGTAGTGGTTGCTCGCCCACTTGGGGTCGACGGCGACGCCGAGCAGCCCGCCCTCGCCGTTGGTGGTGACCGCGTTGGGGACCGTGCCGACCTGGGTCCGCGTGCCGTCCTTGGTGACCTTCCAGACGCGGAAGTCGTCCCGCTCGGTGACCAGCGCGGTCTGGCCGTCGGGCATCCAGTAGGTGCCCCAGGGGATCGTCCAGCCGCTGGAGAGCGTGGAGATCGAGGACGGGACGCCGCCGTCGGTCGCGCACGCCTTGGTCGTGAAGTTCACCGTGTTGCTCTGCGCGGAGACGTTGCCCGCCGCGTCGCGGGCGACGACGTTCAGCGCGTACGGGCTGTCGCAGGCGAGGCCGGTGAGGGTCGTCGAGGTGCCGCTGGTGACGGACTTGTAGACGGTGGTGTCGCTGCGCACGTCGTAGGCGACGACCGCCCGGTCGTCCGTCGAGGCGCCCCAGCTCAGGGCGGCGCTGTTGGCGGTGACGTCGGTGGCGGACAGCGTGCCCGGCTTGGTCGGCGGGGCGGTGTCGGAGCTGGGCTTGGTGGTGCAGTCGACGACCGGGCTGGCCGAGGAGGTGTTGCCGGCCGCGTCGCGGGCGATCACGGTCAGGTTGTAGGTGGTGTTAGGGGTCAGACCGGTCAGCGCCTTCGAGGTCGAACTCCCGGACGCCTCACCGATCTTGTTGCCGTGCTCGTAGAGGTCGTACGCCGTCACGCCCGTGTCGTCCGTCGAGGCGCCCCAGCTCAGCGTGAGGCCGTCCTCGCCGATGTCGGAGCAGCTCGGCTGGCCGGGGCGGGTCGGGGCCTGGGTGTCGGACGGGGTGCCGATGCGGATGCGGTCGAGGTTGGGGCCGCCGTTGGCCGTGGTGGCGGTCGCGCGGATCTTGTTGGAGCCGGCGCTGAGGGTGACGTTCACCGTCTTCTCGGCCCAGGTGTTCCAGTCGGCGGTGGCCGGGAAGGACAGGGCGGGCGAGACGACCGTGCCGTTGACGGAGATGTCCATGGGGCGGTCGGTGGCGGTGCCGTTGGCGTAGCGCAGGGTGAGGGAGGCGGGGCCTGCGGAGGCGGCGCTCACCGTGAACTCCACGTAGGAGCCCTTGACGTTGGTGTAGTCGACGAAGCCGGTGCCCGTGTAGCCGGTGTGGTTACTGGCCACCGTGCCCTGGGTGATGGCCGCGTCCTCGGCCTGGTAGTCGGTGGCCGCCTGTGCCGTGCTCGCGCCGGTGAGGCCGGCGAGCGGGATCGCGAGGGCCAGGGAGAGGCCCCAGGCGGGAGCTCTGTTGTGTTTCATTACTGTCCCCTCAGCGCGCTGTTGACGGGGTTCACCCGGATCAGACGTGTTTCGCCCGGCCGCAGCGTCGCGCTGTACGAGTCGGCGATCACGCCCTTGTGGGAGCCGGACCAGAGGTCGGTGACGTCGCCGGAGCCGGTGAATCCCACCTGCGACCAGTTCACGGAGACCGTGCTGCTGCCGGACGTGCCGGTGTTGAACAGCGCGACCACGTAGGCGCCGCTGCTCTCGCGTTTGCTCCAGACCTGCTTGACACCGCTGTTCACGACCCGCTTGGCGGCGACGCCGTCCTGGTCGACGCCGATCAGCCGGTCGTTGGTCAGCATCGCCTTGTCGACGGTGTCGAGGTGGGTGAGGTCGGTGCCGAGCAGCAGCGGGGAGGCCGCCATCGCCCAGAGGGTGAAGTGGGAGCGGCGCTGGTCGGCGGTGAGGCCCACCTGGTCGCCGTTGCCGATCTCCAGCGAGTCCAGGTCGTTCCAGCCGCCCGGTCCGGCGTACTGCTGCCAGTTGGCGGCCGAGGTGAAGCGGGCGGAGACATGCGACCAGTCGGTGAGCGGATAGCCGCTGCCGTTGTCGCCGGGCCCGCAGTAGCACTCGACGTCGCCCTGGGTGCGCCAGCTGTTCGCGAGCTGCCGCCAGGTGGAGGCGTTGGCGATCGGAAGGTTGTTGGAGAGGGCGAAGTTGATGGGCCGTCCGGAGGCCCGCAGCGCCTTGTCCCAGGCCTGGACGTCGGGGATGTCCTGGCTGCCCACCCCGTCGATCTTCAGGTAGTCGACTCCCCAGGAGGCGAACTGCTTCGCCCACGAGTTCACGAACTCCTGCGCGCCCGGCTTCCCGTAGTCGATGTAGTACATGTTCTTGCAGTTGTAGTTCTTCTCGGTCTTCGAGGTGTCCGCGATGTCCTTCGCGTGGTACGACGTGCCCTCGATCGGGGTGTTCTTCGTGACGGCGTTCTTCGCGATGCCCGGGGTCACGTAGAAGCCGAACTTCAGGCCCTTGGAGTGGACGTAGTCGGCGAGAGCCTTGATCCCGCCGGGGAACTTGGCCGTGTCGACGGCCCAGCGGCCGTAGGAGTCGACGACGAAGCCATTGCTGTCGCACTTCTGCCAGAAGTCGTCGAGGTTGACGTACACGAACCCGTGGTCCTTCAGCCCGCTCGCCGCGAGCGCGTCGGCCTGTGCCTTGATCTTCGCCTCGGTCGGCCAGCGGCGCACGAAGCTCCAGCTGCTCCAGCCCATGGCCGGGCGCAGGGACTGGCCGTTGTCCGACATGGGCGCGAAGGCCGCCGCCGGGGTGGCGTACGAGGTGCCGATCCAGGCCTCGTCGATCCGCAGCCGCTTGTAGCGGGTCGAGTCGCTGGACGCGGCCCAGGTGGTGTCGACCTGGAGGCGGACGTAACGGGCGTTGGCCGCGGTGAGGTCAATGCCCTGGATTCCGCGGCGACTTGGCAGCTGGCCCGTCTTGACCGGACTCCCCCAGTTGGAGCCGTCGTCGCTCAGATAGACCTTGTAGTCCTTGATCCGCGCCGACTGCTCGGTGTCGGAGCGGGCGTAGGCGACGGAGTCCTCCCGCTGGTTGAGGCCGATGTACTGGACCTTCTTCGCCGAGCCGAGGTCGAAGGTGAGGCTGACCGGCAGGGTCTTGTTGCTGTCCCAGTAGGTGCCGTAGTCGCCGTCGCCCGCGGCCGTTGCGGGGTGCCCGCTCGCCGAGGCGCTCGCGGTGACCTTGACGCCGGTCAGGATGCCCTGACGGCCGGCGGTGGTGACCCTGAAGACGGTGTCGTACGGGTCCCAGGCGCCGAGCCCGGTCAGGGTGAGCACCCCGCCAGACTGGGTCCACGAAACCGCCGCTCCCGTGCGGAGGTTGGTGACAGAGGCGATGCGGTAGCCGTTGTCGCGGATGCGCAGGGTGCTGGTGCTGGGCGGGGTCAGGACATGGACGTACTGGAGGTTCGGGTCCGCCTTGCTGATCGTCGTGACGCCGTGGGCGCCGTCGTTCCAGAAGCCGGGCTTGAGGCCGCCGTACATGTAGCCGCCGCCCTCGGTGCCGTGCAGGGACTCCCAGATGGGGTCGAGGTAGGAGTCGGCGAAGGTGTTGAAGGCGGCCTGATTGGAAGGAAACTTGCCGTTCACCTGGGCGGTCTCCGCCATCAGGGCCTTCACCGAGGAGCCCGCGTTGGTGATCAGCCGGCCCAGGGTGAGCTTCCTGTCGACGGACGGGTTGGAGCCGTCGTACCACCAGGCGCCGGAGGAGGGCAGTTTGAAGTCGGCCTCGGTCAGGCGCGGTTGGGCCGTGTAGACGGCCTGGGGGTAGTCGTAGGCGGGGGTCATGCCCGTCTTCTGCTCGTTGCTGATCATGTCCATGATCGGCGTGTCTTCGTTGTTGTTGCTGATCGTGTAGTTCGGGCGCTTCTGGTAGATCTGCTGGTAGAGGTCGTGGCTCTCCCAGTAGGCGTTGTCGTTGTCGATCCAGAAGCCGCCGAGGTCGGGATAGCGGTCCATGACCTCGAAGAAGTTGTCGTAACTGAACTGCCCGAAGCCGTCGTTGGTGGTCAGGTCGACGTTCTTGCCCTTGTAGGCGGAGTAGGCGGCCGAGTCGAGCCACTCGTGGCCGCCCTCGTCGTGCCACTGGGGGTCGTTGGTCATGTAGAGGATGACCTTCATGCCCTTGGCCTTGGCGGCGGTGATCAGCTCGCCCAGGAAGTCGCGCCTGGTGGCGCAGGAGCCTGGGATCTTCGAGGGCCAGGGGCGGGCGTAGCCGAGGCGGCTGTGGAAGGTGGCGAGGACGAGGTACTGGGTGTGCAGCTTCTGGGCCTCGTTCACCCAGTAGTCGGGACTCCAGCCGCCGTTGGTGACGTCGTTCTCCCACGTCGTGCAGTTGGTGTGGGCGGGCGCGGTGCGCAGCCCCCAGTGCAGGAAGAGGCCGCCGACGGAGCCGCGGAGGAAGTCCTGGCGGGGGTTCTCCAGGTCGAGCGGCCTGGCCGCCGTACCGCAGTCCTGTGCACCCGAGACCCGCAGGGCACCCCCGGAAGTGTTGTGACTGTCCGTCAGGCAGCCGCCGGTGACGTCCTGGAAGCCGACGTCGAAGGGTGAGTCACTGCCCTTCTGCGCGGTGAACCGGATGAAGCGGATGCCGCTCGCCGCGTTGGCGATGACCGCGGGGCGGCCGTCGTCCGCCGCGAACTTCACCGAACTGTCCGTGAATTGGACGTCGTCGGCGTTGTGCAGGTACCAGCCGTAGGCCGGCCGGGTGCCGATCGCCTTGGGGTTGTAGTCGTTGGGGTCGTTGCTCGGCACGGCGGTGGACATGGTGCCGTTGCCGCCGGGGACGGTGATGTTGACGTTGTTGAACGTCACCCCGTGGATGCGGTGACCGGTCTCGCCCCACAGGGTCGGGCTGAAGGAAGGGGTGTTTCCGATCGCCGTGATGTTGTCGTACGTGATGTCGCTGATCGATCCGATGCCGGGACTGTTGCCGCAGCGCTTGCGGGTGCCGATCTTCTGCATGATCGGGGAGTGGACGCCCGTCATCGTGATGTCGCGGTAGTGGACGTCGGAGATCTTCGCGCCGTCCATGGAGACCATCCCGAGGCCGGACTTGTCGGCGCCCTCGATACGGATCTTCTCGAACTGGTAGTCCGAGAAGTCGCCGCAGGTCTCGGAGCCGAACATCAGGGCGTTGCAGCAGCGGGCCGAGAGATACGAATCGCTCACGCGGACATGGCCGTTGGGGAGCTTGGCGCCGAGCGCGTAGTCGCTCTTGAAGACGAGCGCGTCGTCGTTGGCCTTGATGTTCGCGTTGGTCACCGTGACGTTCGTGGTGGAGATGACGTTCCAGCCGTCGCGGTCGCTCGCGGTGTCGATGGTCAGGTGGTCGGAGGTCACGTTCTTACAGCCGTTGATCAGGGCCGCGAAGTGGCCGCCCCGGCGCAGGGTGAGGCCGTCGCCGATGCGCAGTCCGTCGCACCGCGTCAGGGAGATGATCTTGTCGGCCTCGCCGGACTTGGGGTTACCGGTGATCAGGTTGCCCGCGCCGTCGATGACACCTCCGCCGACGAAGCCGATGTTCGTCAGCCGGTCGCCGTAGATCATCGCGTTGTGGAAGTGGCTGTGCCCGTAGTCCTGGTACTTGTCGTTGGGGTTGGACTCGGGCGCGTCGTAGGTGTCCGCGCTGGAGCCCTGGATCGTGGCGCCCGTGTCGACCTGGAGCGTCACATCGCTCTTCATGTGGATGGTGTTCTTGGACTTGTACTTGCCGGCGGGGAAGCGGACCGTGCCGCCGCCCGCCGAATTGGCCGCGGTGATGGCCTTGTTGATCGCCGGGGTGTCGTTGGTGGAGCCGTCGCCCTTGGCGCCGTAGTCACGCACGTTGTAGACGGCTGCGGCAGGTGCGGCGGTGTGCGGTGCCGCGAGGGCGGCGGGGTGCGCGAGTCCGAGGACTACGGCGACCACGAACAGGACGACCGCTGCCGCTCTGCGTCGCGGGGTGGGGGGTTTCATGACTGACGGCTCCTCAGACCAGTTGATAGCCGCGGAGGTTGGTGAGCAGCAGGTAGGTGTCCTGCAGGGAACCGGAGGTGTCGCCGAGGGAGCGGTAGATGCCCCACTTCGGGCGCACCCGGTCGGCCAGGAAGGTGTCGACCCCGGTCTTGGACGCGTCGATCACGGTCGAGCCGCCGGACTTGAGGATCCAGCGCACCGAGCCCGCCGAGCCGTTGCCGACCTTGATCTGGAAGTCGACGTCGGTCCACTTGTCGTGCAGCGGGTCGAGGTCGGTGCGGCCGACGAGGATGTCGTCGATCGCGAGCTTGAGCTCGATGGTCTGCTTGCCGTTCACCCGGCGCAGGGACTGCACGACGATCGGCGAGGTGCCGGTGCCGGGCTGCTTCATCTGCATGATGTGCGTGAAGGTGGTGGTCGCCTTCAGCGAGCTCGGGATGTACATCGAGTAGGTGACCCGCCAGGTCTGGCCCTCGGTCCACTTGAGGTAGCTGCTGCTGCCGGTGCGCAGGCCGGTGACCTCCTGGCGCTGCCGGTCGGTGGAGGTGTCCCGGTCGACCGTGTGCATGTTGAAGCGCCAGTTGTTGCCGGTGGCGAAGATGTGCGGATGCCCGGCCGGGTGCGAGTCGGCACGGTCGTCCTCGACGGTCTCGAAGGCGCCGAGGCCGTCGCTGCTCGCCGAGGGTGCCCACTTCTGCTGCCAGGAGGCGGCGTGGGCCGGGGTGACGCCGGTGAGTCCGACCGCGGCCCCGGCGATGGCGGCACCGAGAACCGCCCTTCTGGACGTGCTCATGACACTAATCACCTCGCAGTTGTTCGTTCATGATCAGGAAGGCGCCCAGGCCGTGGAAGTCGTTGGTGGCCCGGGTGCGGCCGACGTAGTACGCGTAGTCGCCGACGTTCGTGCCGATGGAGATGTCGGCGAGGTCGGTCCGCCCGTCGGAGCCGACGGACAGCTTCGCGAGCACACCCTCGTAACCGCGGCGGGCGACGGCGGCGAAGTGCTTGTCGATGTAGCCCTGTTGGGCTCCGCGCGAGAGGGCGTAGGTGAACATGCTGGAGCCGGAGGTCTCGGTCCAGTTGTCGGAGCGGTCGCCCTTGTCGATCACCTGGAACCAGCGGCCGGTCGCCGGGTCCTGGTGCTTCTCCAGTCCGGCCGCCAGCTTCCGGAAGATGGAGAGGAGTTGCGGCCGCCGGGACTGACTGGCGGGAATGGCGTCCAGGACGTTCACGATCGCCATCGAGTACCAGCCGACCGCCCGGCACCAGTGCTCGGGGGCGAGCCCGGTCTGCGGGTCCGCCCAGCTCACCGTCTTCGACTCGTCGTAGGCGTGCTTCAACAGCCCGTTCGCGACCTGCAGATGGCTGCCGTAGACGTAGAGCTGCTTGGCCGCCTCGTCGTTCGTGTACGCGCTGTCGCCGAACTCCTTGCCGTACTCGACGAGGAACGGGTTCACCATGTAGACGCCGTCCGCCCAGAGTTGGTGGGCGCGGCTGCTGGTGTCGGCGTGCCAGAAGCCGCCGTCGCCGGTGCGCGGGTAGGTGTTCAGGCGGTCGCGGATCTTCTTCGCCGCCTTGCGGTAGCGGTCCTGGCCGGTCTCGTGGTGCAGGATCACCAGCAGGCGGCCGGCCTGCATGCTGTCGAGGCTGTTGAAGGACTGGTCGATGGACCCGTCGCTCTTCACGAACCGGTCGACGTAGCTCTTGATGTACGTGAGGTAGCGGGCGTCGTGGGTCCGCTTGTAGGTGAGGTACTGGCCGTAGAGGTAGAGGCCGACCGGGTAGGACCAGCCGCCGATGGTGCTCGGGGTGTAGCGGGCCATCGTGGAGTCGATCATCGCCACGGACCAGTCGGGGGCGGCGGCCGGACGGCTCGCGACGGTCGGGGCCGCGGCGGCCGGTAGCGGGGCGGCCGCGGGCAGGGCGGCCAGGGTGGCGGTGGCGAGCGCCAGGGTGGTCAGTGCCGTCGGCAGACGTCGTCGTCTCATGGAGCTGCCTCTCGATGGGCGTACACGAGACCGGTGCGAGGGCCTTGCACCAGATCGCGTACGAGGTGGTGGTCGGGGGCGTGCCGGCAGGCCGGGTCGGTGCGGGCGGCGTCGCCGGTCAGGGCGTGGGCCTGGCAGCGGCAGCCGCCGTGGTCGGCACTGCGCAGGGCGCAGCCGCGGCAGGGCTCGGGCATCCAGGACTCGCCGCGGTAGGCGTTGAACGCCTTGGACTCCCGCCAGATCCAGGAGAGTTGGTGCTCGCGTACGTTCGGCGGGTCGAGGCCGGGGAGGGCGGCCGAGGCCGGGCAGGGCAGGACCGTGCCGTCGGGGGCGACCGTGAGCGAGACGGCGCCCCAGCCGCCCATGCAGGGTTTCGCGGTGGCCTCCACCCAGTCGGGCGCCACCCACACCAACTCGACGACGCCGTCGAGGAGTTCGCGTCGGCGGACCACCACGGCACGGGCCCGCTCGACCTGTTCGCACGTCGGCAGCAGGGCCGCGCGGTTGCGCAGCGCCCAGCCGTGGAACTGGGTGTGGGCGAGTTCGATGCGGTCGGCGCCCCAGGCGAGGCCGAGGTCGATCAGCTCGTCGAGGGCGTCGAGGTTGGCGCGGTGCAGGACGATGTTGAGGCCGAAGGGGAGGCCGGAGGCGCGGATGAGGCGGGCGGCGCGTTCCTTGGCCGCGAAGGAGCGGGCACCGGCGATGGCTTCGGAGGCGGCCGGGTCGGCGTGCTGCACGGAGAGCTGGACACTGCGCAGGCCCGCGTCGACGAGCTCCGTCATGCGCCGGTCGCCGAGGCCGACTCCGCTGGTGACGAGCTGGGTGTAGAGGCCGGCGGTGTCGGCCGCGGCGACGATACGGGACAGGTCGCGGCGCAACAGGGGTTCGCCGCCGGAGAGATGGGTCTGTACGACGCCCAGAGCGGCGGCCTGGCGGAACACGTCGGACCACTGGTCGGCGTCCAACTCCCTTGACCGACCGGTCAGTTCGACGGGGTTGGAGCAGTACCCGCAGCGCAGCGGACAGGCGTGGGTGAGCTCGGCGAGCAGCGCCCAGGGAGGATCGACGGTCACCGGAGCCAGCCCTCCTTTCGCAACGCGGCGAGGAATTCCGGGACTTCGCGGGCTACGGGAGCGCCGGGAAACCACGCACCGAGCTCGGCGACGATGTCGTCCACAACCCGGCTCCCGTCGCAGAGGCCCAGGACCGGTCCGGCACTGCCGTGCAGCACGACCACGCGCTCGGGAAGCAGCAGCAGATCGGTGCCGCGTACTTGGTCGTGGCGCAGGACGACGGAACGGTCGAGTACGGGGCGCCAGGTCATGGCGCACCACCGCCCCGGATGCCTCTTGCCTCGGCCTCGGCCCAGATGCCCCGCGCCTCGGCCCCGCCGATGGCACCCCGCGCGTCCGCGGCGTCGACCGCGGCCCGCGCGCCCGCCTCTGTCGGCGCCGGCTGCGTGTCCGCCCCGCCCGTGGTCGGCCGTACGCCCGCCCCGGCTGGCGTCGGCCGCACGCCCGCCCCGGCCACGGCCTCCCTCACACCCGCCCCGGCCACCGCGTCCAGCAACGCCCACAGCACATCGCACTTGAACTCCAGCGCCGCGAGCGCCCGTTCCTGCTCGCTGCGGGTGTGGGCGCGGGCGAGGACCAGCGCGAGAGCCTCTGCTCCGTCGCGGGCGCCCTGGTCGATGCGGGTGCGGAAGTAGGCCAGGCCGGCGGGGTCGATCCAGCGGTAGTGGCGTTCGAAGGCGGCGATGCGGGTGCGCATCAGGTCGGGCGCGGACAGCTCCGTCAGGGACGCGGCGATCGCGTCCAGCGCCGGGCCGAGGCGGCAGAAGTTGACGTAACCCTCGACCGCGAGGCGTACACCGGGCGGTACCCGGGTGCCGCGCCACAGCTCCTCGCGGGGCAGTCCGGCCGCCTCGCCGAGCCGCAGCCAGCGTTCGATGCCGCCCTCGCCCGGGGCCGTGCCGTCGTGGTCCTGGATGCGGCGCAGCCAGGCGCGGCGCAGCTCGGGGCGGTCCAGCTTGGCGAGGATCAGGGCGTCCTTGACGGGG
Organism: Streptomyces sp. NPDC047081; assembly: GCF_040643775.1. NCBI lineage: Bacteria > Bacillati > Actinomycetota > Actinomycetes > Kitasatosporales > Streptomycetaceae > Streptomyces > Streptomyces sp. NPDC047081. The sequence continues at coordinate 230,038 of NZ_JBEYUY010000013.1, forward strand.
ATGTGCCGCTGGTAGTGGAAGCGGGCGGCGATCCAGCGGCGCAGCTCGGCGGGGGTCAAATCGCCGCTGTGCATCCGCAGGTTGAAGGGATGCCGGTCGTGGTAGCGCGCCGCGGTGACGGCGCGCAGCCGCTCGGTGAACTCGTCGGTCCCCCAGGCGGCGGCGCGCTCGACCCGCGCGTGTGTCGCGGTCATGGTGCGGTGTCCGCAGAGCCGGTCAGCGGTCGCCGAGGGCGTACGCGGTGACCTCCAGCGCGGTCTCCACCACCGCATAACCGGGGCTTTGCCAGACCTTTTCATCCGATGTCTGCTCGGTCTCCGGGAGAGGCTGTTCCATCCGGAGGGCGCGCGGAGACGTCTCGTTCATGCGGCTGTACCTGCTTTCCTGAGGGGTGGGGGGTCTCAGATGCCCAGACAGGTGCGAGGCGTTCACATGCTTGCACCGAGTTCACGAACTCGTTCGGTGGCGCGATCCAGAGTTGCGGGAGGACGGGCCTGCGGTCAATGGTCCGGACCGAAGACGTCGGATGCATTTCTGGCCAATGTCGGGTACCCGGCACTGACTCACCGGTCAGTTCCGGTGGATTCTCCCGTCAGGAATGCATCACGGCCCGTGATCGTTGACGATGTGGAGTACCACTTGACGGACAACCGTAAGGATCAAGAGCTCGTGAGCAGCAAGGTCCCCCCGATCATCCTCAACAACGGCGTCGAGATGCCCCAGCTGGGCTTCGGCGTCTGGCAGGTGCCGGACGACGAGGCGGAGCGGGCTGTCGCCACCGCACTGGAGGCCGGGTACCGCAGCATCGACACAGCGGCGATCTACGGCAATGAAAAGGGCACCGGCAAGGCGATCGCCGCCTCCGGCGTCCCCCGCGAGGACATCTTCGTCACCACCAAGCTCTGGAACAGCGACCAGGGTTACGACGCCACACTGCGCGCCTTCGACACCTCGCTGGCGAAGCTCGGCCTGGAGTACGTCGACCTGTACCTGATCCACTGGCCGACGCCGCAGCGCGACAAGTACGTCGACACCTACAAGGCGTTCGAGAAGCTGCACGCCGACGGCCGTATCCGCGCGATCGGCGTCTCCAACTTCGAGCCGGACCACCTGGAGCGGCTGATCGCCGAGACGTCCGTCATCCCGGCGGTCGACCAGATCGAGCTGCACCCGCACCTGCAGCAGCGCGCCGCCCGGGAGTTCCACGCGGAACAGGGCATCGCCACCGAGGCCTGGTCCCCGCTCGGCTCCGGCAAGGGCCTCCTGGAGGTCCCGGCGATCGTCGCGATCGCCCAGAAGCACGGCCGCACCCCGGCCCAGGTGGTGCTGCGCTGGCACCTCCAGCTCGGCAACATCGTGATCCCCAAGTCCGTGACCCCGTCCCGGATCAAGGAGAACATCGAGGTCTTCGACTTCAGCCTGGACACCGAGGACCTGGCCGCGATCAGCGCCCTCAACGAGGACCGACGCCTGGGCCCGGACCCGAGCACGTTCAACGCGGCCTGAGCGCCGCCCGGTCACGACGACACCGGCCCCCGCCGTGCGGCGGGGGCCGGTGTTCTGCTTAGAGCCGCAGGGGTCTCGTCAGTCGCCGCGCACGTCCGTGAAGACCACCTCGAACTCCTCCAGGCCGGTCACCGTCACGTGCGCCTTGGCCGCGCCCTCGTGCCGGGCCTCCGCCTGTGCCCCGCGCGAGGCCACCAGCGACTGCCGGTCCGTGAAGAGGGCCCCGACCAGGCCGCGGCCGCGCTCCCGGTCGACGAGCAGCGAGGTCCTGGCCAGGCCCGCCAGGGTCTCGACGCGGGGTACGACCGTGGCACGGAAGGTGTCGGCGAGCAGATCCGTGTCCATGGGGTCGAACTCCAGCCGGGTGAGCCGGAGTCCGCCGCCCGCGGCCGGCTGCCGGACCGAGTGGAAGACCAGCGCCTCGTAGTTGTCGACGGCGGTCGTCGCCGCGAACGGCTCCAGCAGCGCGCCACGCCTCTCCCGCATGACCTCGTCGCTGTTGCGCCGCGCCTCCTCCGTCTCCCACCAGCTCACGGCCAGCAGTTTGCCCAGCTCCCGGTCGACGAAGATGCCGGCCCCGCGGTAGCCCGGACGCTCTTCGAGCAGGTCCCGCCCCTGCGCGTTCAAGGCCCTCACGGCGGAGTCGATCTTCGCGGGATCGCCGGTCGCGTAAACGGTGCGGACGAACATGACGCCTCGCCTCCCTGAAGCCGGGCGATTTTCCGGAATGTTCGCTATCTCCAGTCTTCTCCTGCGCGGGAGCCGCCGCAATCAGAGCCGGGTTCGAAAAGTCCGTACCAGAGGGGTTGACGGGGCCATGCCGAGGGGACCACCTTGTACGGCACCCGGTCAGGAAACTTTCCTAACAGAAGGGTCCCCCACAGTGCGCATACGAACACTGACCCTCGCCGCGGCCTCCGGGGCCGCGCTGCTCGCCGCCGGAGTGCTCCCCGCCAGCGCTTCCGGCTCCGCGGGACCGGCGTCCACCCAGGAGGGCTCGGTCAGCGCGGCCGACCTGCTCGCCAAGGTGACGTCCTGTTCGCAGATCTCCAACGGCAAGTACAAGACCGACGACGAGACCTCGGCCAACATTCCCGTGTGCGGCAAGAACGGCGCGGTGTTCTGGAAGGCCGACATGGACATCGACTGCGACGGACAGCGCACGTCGAAGTGCAACGAGGACACCGACCCCTGGTACCAGGACGACACGGCGTTCCACCAGTCCAACGGCAAGCCGCTCAAGGCGGATTCACTGCCGTACGTGGTCGTGCCCAGCGCCAGCAGCATCTGGAAGTACTCCAGCGCCGGCATCAAGGGCGGCGGCGTGGTCGCGGTGATCTACAACAACAAGGTCGAGTACGCCGTCGTCGGCGACACCGGCCCCACGAAGATCATCGGCGAGGCCTCGTACGCCACCGCCCAGGCCCTCGGCATCGACAGCAACCCGGAGACCGGCGGCGCCGACTCCGGCGTGACCTACATCCTGTTCAAGAACTCGCAGGTGTCCCCCATCGAGAGCCACAGCGCGGCGGTCACGCTGGGGGACAAGCTGGCGAAGCAGTTCCTGCAGAACAACTGAGCAGCAGTTCCTGGAGAACGACTGACAGGAAGGGCAAACAGACGAGCCCGGTCCCATGCCGGGGGGTGTCGGGCAGCCCGGCCGGCCTTTGCGGGAAGGTCAGTTGGGCTGCCCGATGGGTCGTACGACCACGGTGTTGACGTCGACCCCCTCCGGCCGGCGGATCGCCCAGACGATCGACTCGGCGAGCTGATCCGCCGTCAGGAGATGGCCCGGCGGCAGGCCGTTGCCGTCCCAGAACGGGGTCTCGACCCGGCCCGGCGCGATCAGCGTGACGCCGATGCCGAACTCGGTGACCTGGCGGCGGGTGTTCTCGGCGAGGCCGGTCACCGCCCACTTGGTCGCCCCGTAGATGTTGCCGGGACCGTTCACGAACCCGGCGACGCTGCCGACCAGGACGATGCGCCCCCGGGTCTCCTTGAGGGCGTCCACCGAGGCGCGGATGAGGAGCGCCGGGCCGAGGACGTTGGTGAGAACCATCTCGGTCCAGCCGGCCGGGTCCCCGTCGGCGACCGTGTCATGGGTGGCGAAACCGGCGTTGGAGACGACCGTGTCCAGCCGCCCGAAGGCCTTGAGCGTGCTGTCGACGGCGCTCTGCACGTCCGCGTACTGGGCGGCGTCGCCGACGATGGTCAGGAGTCCTTCCGGTCGGCCGAGTTCCTCGGCGAAGGCCCGCAGCCGCTGCTCGCGGCGACCGGTGACGGCCACCTTGTGCCCGGCGTCGAGCAGCTGCCGGGCAGCGGCGGCGCCGATGCCGGTGGCTCCGCCGGTGATGAGCGCGACCGGGGATCCGGTGCTGGTGGACATGATTACCCCCTGTGTTTCCGACGGGTGTTTCCGTCCGGTGTTTCCGTCCCGTGTTCCCGTGTTCCCGTGTTCCCGTCGGACGGTTGGGAGTGAATCAGTTGAAGCGCTCTCGAAGTCAAGTGCCGCAGGTGTCGCGGTAGGGCACGGACGGCAGGTACCGGCGCCACTCGGCCGTGGTGGCCCCGCCCTCGGCGCGCTCGCACACCTCGGCCACGGCCCGCCCCGGCTGCAAGGGGCTTGTACGATCGGCCAGATGGGGCGTCGCGATGTGCAACTCCCCCGCATCGGCGCCGAATCCCACGGCGAGGACCGGCCCGTCCCCGGCCGGTACGGTCGCCGCGGGCAGCCTGGTCCGGGCCGTCTCCCACACCTGCACGGACCCGTCGCCGTCACTCGCCGCGAGCAGCGCGCCGTCGGCGGAGAACGCCATCGCCGAGTTCACGACGGTGGAACCGGCCGCTCTGAGGACCGCGATCCTGCGCCAGGCGTGCGCGTCCCACAGGGTGAGGCGGCCCCCGACGTCCTCGGCGGCGAGGTACCGCCCGTCGGAGCTGAAGACCGCTCCACGCAGCCAGTCCTCCCCCGTGACCCCGCCGCTGCGCCGCCGGCCGGTGGCGACGTCGACGAGGGTGCCCTCGTCGGTGACGGCGGTGCGGCCCGTGGCGTCGACCCCCGCGGTCGCCGTCCTGTTGACGACCGGGGGCTCGTGGTACGTCACGGGCCGACCGCGCGTGTCGAACGCCGCGTGGGCCACCGCCTTCGCCCGCCATGCCGGGCCCGCCAGCCCGTGCAGCGACAGCGCGTGTACGACATCGGTCCGCCCGCCCTCGCGGTAGCGCAGCACGCCCGCCGCCGGGTCGAACCGGAAGTCGCCGATCGTCAGACTCGCCGCCCGGTAGGTGAGCAGAGGTTCGCGCGCGCTGTCGTCCGCCGGGGCCGGGAGGTCCGTACGCCACAAGGAGAAGGAGCCGGGGGTCCAGGCGAGGGCGTAGGCGCCGTGGAAGACGACCGCGTTCGCGCCGCCCGCGAGGGGTAGCCGGGGGCGTTCGCGGCCGGTGCGGAAGTCCCAGGTCACGATGCCCGCGGGGGTGGCGCCCGCGACGGCCCCGCCGTCGGGGGTGAAGACGACCTCCTCCGTCTGGCACAGCAGCCGTTCGGTCTCCCGGGGCGGGTGGGTGGCGACGAGCCTGCCCGCCGCGAAGTCCAGCACACGGAGCTTCGTGTCGTCGTTGCCGCACCAGGCCAGGTGGCGCTGGTCCGGGCCGAGCATGGGCAGCGGGCCGTCGTCCTCACCGTGCTCGTAGCGGTACCGCACGCGCTGCCGGTCGACGTCCCACACCTCCAGGATCATGCGGTCGCCGCCGGGGTCGTGGGCGAGCCGGCTCGCGAGGTAGGCGTGTCCGCCGGGCCCGAACCGGCCGCCCGCGTCCGCCCGTTCGCCGGTCCTCAGCCGCCGGGTGCTGCCGTCGGCGAGCCCGCGGACGATCGTGTCCCTGCCGCCGGGCGCCGTCATGGCGATGAGCCGGCCGTCCGCGCTGACGTCGATCACGTTCTCGGACAGACCCGCGATGTGCACGGAACGGATCCGCCGGTGCGTGCGCACGTCCCACTGCGCGGCCCGGTCGTGCGCGACCGACGTCAGCACCCGGCCGTCTTCGCTCAGCCAGGAAGGGGCGTTGAGGGCGCGGCCGCCCTCCTCGGGCCGGCTGAACACGTCCTGCTCGCTCTGCGCCGCGGCCGTGCGCAGGGCCGCCCGCGTCTCGGGCAGGTCGGCGGTGCGCCAGGCGGCCAGCGCGAGGCGCATCGCGGTGCGCGGCTCCGACTCCCGCAGCGTGTCGGTCAGCGCGGCGATCCTGCGCGCCTCGGCCTCGTCGCGCTGACGGGCGTTGACCCCGCTCTGCCGCCAGGCGACCAGACCGGCCACGACGGCGACACACAGCAGTACGGCGAGCGACCCGGTGAGCGACCGCATCCGCCGAGCGGCCCGGGCCGCGGTACGCCGCCCCTGCTCGTGGGCGCCGACGCTCGCGGCGAGGAAGTCCCGCTCGAGCCGGTTCAACGCGGCGCCGCCTTCAGGAAGCCGATTCAACTCCCCGTCGCCTTCAAGAAGCCGGTTCAACTCCCCGTCGCTCTCTGGAAGCCAGCTCAACTTCCCCTCGGCTCCAGGCACTTGGTCCCCGAAGGCTTCCCGCGCCTCCGTCAGCCGTATCCCCCGGTACAACGCACCCGCGTCCCGCCCCAACTCGGCCCAGGCACCGGCCGCTTCGGTGAGTCGGCGGTGCACGCGCAGCCGTTCGCGGTTCTCGTCGATCCAGGTGCGCAGCCGCGGCCAGGCGGCGATGAGGGCCTCGTGGGCGAGGTCGACCGTGTCGTCGTCGACGGTCAACAGACGTGCACTGACCAGGCGTTCAAGGACCCGGGCGGTCGTCTCGTCGGCGTCCAGCTCGGCACGGGCGGCCGGGCGCCGGGTGTCCTCCGTGCCCTCGCCGGGCTTCACGAGGCGCAGCAGCAGGGCCCGTACGGCAGCGGCCTCGGCGGGCGTGCACTCGCCGTAGACCGCCTCCGCGGTGTGCGCGACGGCGCCCCGGACTCCGCCGACGGCCTCGTACGCGGCGAGGGTGAGCGTCTTGGCGGTGCGGCGCCGCCAGACCTCGCGCAGGGCGTGGGCCATCCGGGGCAGTCCGCCCGGTTCGTCGGCGACGTCCGCGACGACACGGGCGGTGAGGACGCGCTCGACGACATGCCGACGTGCGGCGGCCGGTCGTACCACTGCTTCCCTCAGCCCCTGCGCCGGCATCGGCCCGACGAGGAGCGTGGCGTCCCGCAACGCCTCGGCGAGGGGCCCGAGTTCGGCGCAGCGGCCGTAGAAGTCGGCGCGTACGGCGATCAGGACGCGCAACCGCGAGGCCGGGTCGACGGCGTTGAGCAACTGCCGTAGGAACAGGGCGCGTTCGGCGGGGTCGGTGCAGAGGGTGAAGACCTCCTCGAACTGGTCGACGACGAGCAGGGTTTCACCGGGGGCGTCGTGCGGGGTGAAGAGGGCGGCGTGGGTGCGGGCGGGATGCGGGCCCGGGGTGAGGAGGCGGATGGCCGCGGGGCTCGAGGCGGTGGCGGGCGTCTCGCGCAGTGCCGGTATCAACCCCGCCCGCAGCAATGACGATTTGCCGCTCCCGGACGCCCCGACGACGGCCGCGAACCTTCTGCGCGCGATGAGTTGGAGCAGTTCCGCGGTGAGGTCGTCGCGGCCGTGGAAGTGCTCGCCGTCGGCGGTCCCGAAGCGGGCGAGGCCGGGGTACGGGCTGTCGGTCTCGTCCGTGTCCTCCGCGGCCCGGGCGTCGGAGGCCTCGGCAACCGCCTCCCGCAGGCGCCGAGTCCACTCCTCGGGGTCGCCGTCGCACGCGGTGACGTAGGCCGTGAGCACCGGCGCACTGGGCAGCCGCTCGCCACCGGCCGCGGCGGCGAGCGTGGGTGCCGAGTAGCCGGCCCGCAATGCCATCGCACGGTAGGTCGGACTGCCCGCCTCGTCACGCAACTTCCGCAGCTCATAGGCGAACCGCGGTACGGCCCCGTCCCCCGGATCCAGCGGTTTCTCCCGGCGTCCCATGCGCGTCTCCCCCTTCGCTCACGGTCGCTCCACACGCTAACAACCGCCCCGCCGTTTTGTTGTGCGCGCCGGATCGGGGCTGCCCAACAATCCCCTGACCTCTGGACTCGTCGGTGCACGCCCGAACTCGCGCCCACCGCAACGCACCGGAGCCGGCCATCACCACCACCCACGCACCCGGACGAGTCCTCTCACCCGTCCGCCCTCCGCGCACCCGAACCGCGACCCCGGCGTCACGCGCCCCCGCGTACGTCGTCCTCGTCCCCGTGGTGCTGTCCCTCGCCCTCGGCCTGTGGGGCGTCCGCCGGGGCGGCACGATGTGGCGCGACGAGGCAGTGACATATGACATAGCACTGCGCCCCCTCCCCGGCCTCTGGGCAACGCTCGGCCACGCGGACGCCGTCCACGGCCTCTACTACCTCCTCATGCACGCCCTGTTCGAACTGTCCCCCGGAGCCGACCCCCTACTGGTCCTCCGGCTCCCCTCGGTCCTGGCGACCGCCACCGCGACCGGCACCCTGGCCCTCCTGGCCCACCGCCTCGCCGGCCCCCGCGCGGGCCTTCTCTCCGGCGTCGTCTTCACGCTCCTCCCGCCGGTGCAGCGCTATGCGCAGGAGGGCCGTTCGTACGCGCTCGTGTGCGCGCTGGTGGTCTGGGCGACGTATCTGCTGGTACGTGCGGTCCGCGTCCGTACCGGAAAGACCTGGCTCGCTTACGGCGCCGTAACCCTGGTCGCCTGTCTGCTGCACGAGTTCGCCGTGCTCGCCCTGACCGCGCACTTCGCGGCCCTTCCCGGACCTGCCCGCCGGGCCGGGGCACGCGCGATGACCGGTGTCTGTGTCTGCCTCGCCCCACTGGCCCTACTGAGCACGCGCCAGACCGACCAGGTGGCGTGGATCGGCGGAGTGGGAGCCGGTGCGCTGCTGGGGTTCGGCGGGGTGACGGTGCTCGGGGTGGGGTGTGCGGTGGTCCTCAAGCGCGCACCCCTGACCGCCCTGGCCCTCCCCCTCCTCGTCCTCCCACCCCTGCTGCTCCTCCTGCTCTCCCTCGCGAAACCGCTCTACGTGGACCGTTACGTCCTGTACGCCCAGGCCGGACTGGCCCTGCTGGTCGGCGCCGCGCTCGACCGGCTGGTCCGCGCGGGCGGGCGGGCCGGATTGGTCGCCGTACTCACCGCCGTAGCCGCCGTGCTCGCGCTGTTGCCCGTGACGCTGCAACTGCGCACGGCGCAGAGCCGTACCGACGACGTCACGGCGGTGGCCGAGGCGGTGCGGGCCATGGGGCGCGACGCGGACGGGGTCGTCTACCTGCCCGCCCGGCGCCGGATCTGGTCGTTGCCCGACCCGGGCCCCTTCCGCGGCCTGCGCGACCTGGCCCTGGACGGCGCTCCCACCGCGTCCCGCACGCTGTACGGCACGGAGGTCCCCGCCCCCGTGATCCGCGCGCGCATGCTGGCGACGCCCAGGATCGTCGCCCTGCGCGACCCGGCGGGGCAGCCCGTGGACCGGATCCCTGGGGAGGCGGTCAAACGGCAGGTACTCGCGCGGTACTTCGTGGAGTGCGGGACGCGGCGGGTGCAGGGGGCGCGGGTGACGGTGTACGCACGCGCCGGGCACTGTCAGTAAAGGTGCCTGTCAGTAAGCCTGTCAGTAAGGGTGCCTGTCAGACGCTCCGCACAGCCGTATGCACCGTATGCGCCGCCAGCACGAACACGTCCGGCCGGTGGTGGACGCTCGCCTTGTCGTCGGGGTCGACCAGGCGGTCGAGGGTGGCGCGGTCCTCGGGGTCGAGGTGGTCACCGAAGCCGTCGCGGAGGCGGGTGAGGGTGGCGGCGACGTAGGCGCGGGCGCGGTCCTTGGCCGGCGCGGGCAGGTCGAGCAGGAAGGTGCGGCTGCCGGTCGGCCGCAGGCCCGCGGCGGTCATCAGCGCGGGCCAGTCCTCGGTCTCGGCCACGCTGCCCGGCAGACTCGCCCGCATCTCGGCGAACCACTCCTCCTCCAGCGCGTCGAGCCGGGACTGCAGACCCGGGCGGCCGATGCCGATGTCACGCGGCAGGAAACGGGAGGGCAGTCCGCCCTCCATGATGGCGAGGGTGCCGCCGGGGGCGAGCCGCTCGGCGAAGGCGGCGAGAGCGGCCCGCTGGTCGCCGAGGTGGTGCAGACTGCGGCTGGCCCACAGCAGATCGGCCGGGTAGTCCAACTGGCCCAGTGCGTCCGGCAGTTCACCGGCGATGGTGCCGAAGCGGTCGCCGACGCCGAGGCGGTCCGCGCGGGCGCGGGCCCGTTCCAGGAGCGGCTCGGAACCGTCGACCGCGACGACCCGGGCGCCCGGGAAGGCCTCGGCGAGCAGACAGGCGACGACGCCGGGTCCGCTGCCCGCGTCGACGATCAGTCCGGGCTCGGTCTGTTTGTCGGTCAGCCAGGCCATCGCCCGCTCGTACAGGGAGGTGAACAGCTCCGCCTGGGACTCCAGCAGCGGGGCCATCTCGGCCCAGTCGATGTCGGTGTGGTCGTGGGTGCCGTGACCGTGCGTGCCGTGGCCGTGGCCGCTGTGGTCGTGATTGCCGTGGTCGTGATGTCCGTGCGCCATGCTGGTCAGCCTCTCGTCCGGGTAGCCCCAGCGTGCTCCGACGCACCGGGGATGGGCCAGCACTGTTGCCGGGACGGCAAAAACCGCCGGCAAAAAAGTGGCGGCACCAGACGTGACGACGAGCCGAGAGCGCGACGATAAATCGGATGCGCCAGGTGCGACAGCTCCCCCACGATGGCCCGATGGACGACGGGATGGTGGAGACGTTCCTCGAGGACGGGTTCGTCAAGCTGGAGGGGGCGTTCCCGCGGCGGGTCGCCGAGGACTGCGCGCGACTGCTGTGGAAGGAGACGGGATACGACCCCGAGGACCCCGCCACCTGGAAGGACCCGGTGGTCCGGGTGGCCGGGATGGCGCAGGGCCCGTTCGCGGCGGCCGCCAACTCCCCTGCCCTGCATGAGGCGTTCGACCTGCTGGTGGGTGAGGGCCGCTGGTTGCCGCGCTATTCACTGGGCAGCTTCCCGCTCCGCTTCCCGCACGAGGAGGAGCCGGACGACGCGGGCTGGCACATCGAAGGCAGCTACCTGCCCGAGGGCGAGAGCTGGTACTTCACCAACCTCCGCTCCAGGGACCGCGCCCTGCTGATGCTGTTCCTGTTCAGCGAGGTCACCGAGGAGAACGCCCCGACCCGCATCCGCGTGGGCTCCCACCTGGACGTCCCCCCGCTCCTGGAGCCGTACGGCGAGACCGGCGTCTCAGGCCTCAAGATCGCCCAGGATCTGGCCGAGGCCTCGGCCCACCGCCCCCTGGCCCTGGCCACGGGCAGCCCCGGCGACGTCTACCTCTGCCACCCCTTCCTGGTCCACGCGGCCCAACCGAACCACGGCAGCACTCCTCGCCTCATGGCCCAGCCACCCTTGATGCCGGCGGTCCCCTACGACCTGAACCGCCCCGACGGCAATTACTCGGCAGTGGAATGGGCAATCCGCCGGGGCCTCAAGAACTGACCCCGGCGAATCCCGCGCCCCAAAGGGGCGCTGGACTGCATCGATTTGCGGCTCCGCCGCGCGGGCGCGACCAGCCACACACAGCCCGCAGTCCGAATCGCGGCGCAACCTACAACGGCGGGTAGGCGTTCTGCATCAGCTGCTGGAACTGCGCCGAGAACCAGTGCCCCGACAGCGGAGCGTTCGGCAACGCACCGGACATGTTGTTCCCGTTCCGCGCATTACCCGTATACGTCGGGTCGCACATCCGGTCGAACCCCTTGCCCTCGTCGTTGGGAATCGCGGAGCTGGACCCGTCCGACTCCCCCGGCGGCTTCATCCACACATACGCGTCGATCCCGGTGGCCGGGTTGGCCTGAGGCCGCTCACCGAGACCGGCCCCCGACTGGTTGCACCAGTTCCCGACATGGATCCGCCGGTCGTAGCGCCCACCGTCGACATACGCGTCCACACTCGTCGTCGGACCAGGCCCCGCAGGGCGCGCCGTACCGCCCCACCCGTTGCGGGACGTGTCGATCAGCATGCCGATCCCGGAGTTGAAGCCCACCGACACCAGCTGGTTGCGGAAGGCCTGGGCGTACGACAGCTCGTCCACGTACCGGTTCCAGTCCACCCACTTCGACTGCCGCACGGACGTGCCGTTGACGGAGTCGTTGATGGTGAAGTTGTTCTCCTTCAGGGCGCTGTAGTTCGCCGTGTTGGTGATGAACCCCTGCACGTCGTCGACGGTCGCGCCCTCACTGGTCGCAGCCTGCTTGAACAGCGTGGCGGAGGGCGCGAAGTTGTCGTCCCAGCCGAGCCAGCCGTGGTGGCCGGCGTCGATGTAGTTGTAGACGTTGGGGATCGCGCCGAGCTTGGCGAGCGCGTAGCCGACGCCCTTCACGTAGTTGCCGTTGGCGAGCATGGTGTCGCACGCGGCCGTGGCGGTGGCCCGACTGCCCGTGTTCGTCACCAGGTTGGGCAGCGAGTCGATCTCGATCGTCGTGACGATCCGCAGCGAGCTGTACTTGCTGTCGGCGAGGATCGCCGCGATCGGGTCGATGAACTGCGTCTTATACTTGTCGATCTCCGTCGGCCCGAGCTCGCCGTTGGAGGCGAGCGCCGCGCAGTCACGTCCGGGCAGGTCGTAGATGACCAGCTGGACGACCTCCTCGCCGCTGCCCTTCTGCGCGAGCGCCGCGTCGAGGTGGTCGCGCAGGCCCATGCCGCCGCTCACGCCGTTGATCGCGGCGATGCGGTCGAGCCAGACGCCGGTGGGCTGGTTGGAGACACGGGAGCCGCCCGGTTCGGCGGCGGCCTTCGCGGACCACTCGGGGTTCACGTACACCTTGGCACCGGAGTACGGGTTGTCGACGCGGCTGCCGGTGCCGCCACCGCCCCCGCCTCCCCCACCGCCGCCGCTGCCACCGTCGTCGACGTTGCAGGTCACCCCGTCGAGTGTGAAGGAGGCCGGGACGGCGTTGGTGCCGCTGTAGGTCCCGTTGAAGCCGAAGCTGACCGAACCGCCGGTCGCCAGCGTGCCGTTGTAGGTCTCGTTGCTCGCGGTGACGTCGGCGCCGCTCTGGCTGATCTTGGAGTTCCAGTAGCTGGTGACCTTCTGGTTCCCGGCGTACGACCACTTCACCGCCCAACTGCTCTTGGCGGCGCTGTTGTTGGTGACCGTGACGGCCGCGGTGAAGCCGGAGCCCCAGTCGTTCTGCACCTTGTAGTCGACGGTGCAGGGCACGGCCTGGATGCCGACGTCGCCGGGGACGACGGCCGTCGCCGTCCCCGCGGTCCCGGCGACCAGCGCCAGGGCGGCGAGTATCGCTGTTCTGGTACGACTCATGAGTGCGGGTTTCCTTCTCCGTTGCGGTGATTACGGGTTGATGGCGCGCAGATGGTCACGCAGCCCGATGCCGTACGACGTGGGGGTTCCGTCGTAGTCGGAGATCAGGGAGGGACCGGAGGAGCAGTCCCAGGTGTTCCAGGTCCAGCCGAGGTAGGAGAGGCCTCGGTCGTCGAACCACTTCATGACCTGGTCGACGAACCCGTGCGAGCAGGTGTTCTCACCGATCTCCCCGGCCACCAGCGGCACCTGGGCCGCGACCGGGGCGAGCGTGGAGTTCCAGCAGCTCTCGTTCGCGCAGGTGTTGAAGTTGTAGACGTGGTACGCGGCGACGAGATTGCCCGTCGGGTCGGTGGGCTTGTACGTCAGCCACTGGCTCAGGTCGTTCGAGTACGCCAGTCCGCCGGCCATGACGACGTTCTTGGCGCCCGTGCCGCGTACGGCGTCGACCAGGTCCTGCATGCCGGCGACCTCGTAGCCGATGCCCGGGCAGGTGCCGCCGTCCTTCCAGCACTGCCACGCCTGGGTGGTCGTGGCGGTGGCCCGGTCCGGGTAGGGCTCGTTGAACAGGTCGAACACCACGGCCGGGTCGGCCTTGAAGGTGCTCGCCACCGAGGACCAGAACGACGGCGTGTACTGCGCGTCCGGCATCGGCTTCTGGCAGCTCGCGTGGACGTCGGAGCAGCCGGCCGAGTTGCCCGTGTACTGCCCGTAGGTCCAGTGCAGTTCGACGATCGGGGTGAGCCCGTGTGCCTCGACCCGGGCGACCAGGTCCTTGACGGCGGCCACGTAATTGGCACCGCCGTACTCGGGCTTGATGTTGGAAAGCCCCAGCCAGCACTCCTCGTTGAGCGGGATGCGGACCGTGTTGGCCTTCCAGTCGGCGATCGCCTTGATCGCGGCGTCGTCGACCGGCCCGTCCCAGATGCCGTAGCCCTGCACGCACATGAACTCGCCGCCGGACCGGTTCACGCCGAGCAGCCGGCGCGTCTTGCCGTCGGCGTCCGCGAGCTTGTCGCCGGAGACGTGCAGTGCGGGTGCCGTACCCGTCGACGGCGGGTCCGTCGGGGTGGGCGACGGCTCCGAATCGACGTTGCACGTCGTCCCGTTGAGCCTGAACGACGTCGGTACGGCGTTGCTCCCCGACCAGGAGGCGAGGAACCCGGCACTGACGCTCGCGCCCGTGGCGAGCGGGCCGTTGTAGCTCTCGTTGGCCGCGGTCACCGTGGTACCGGACTGGGACCACTTGGCGTTCCAGCCCTGGCTGAGCTTCTGGCCGTTCGCGAAGTCGAAGCTCAGGCTCCAACTGCTCACGGCCGCCATGTTGTTGGTGATCTTCACAGCACCCTGGAAGCCGTTGTCCCACTGGCTCGTGACGGAGTACTCCACCGAGCAGGCGGGCGCGGCTCCCTGCGCCGTCACGACCGGAATAGTCATGGACCCGACAAGACCGATCCCGCCGGCGACGACTAAAAGCATTGAACGCGGGGGGTGTCGCATGAGCGACTCCTTGCAGCTCAGGCGCGTCGTGACAGACGCGTCGACTGATGGAATCGCTCCCACTGGTGTCAACGAAGCTAGCGCCAAGTGACAGCAAAGGACAGGGGGGTCACAGACTTTCGCTGACTTTCCCTCAGCTAAAACGCGTCGAATCTTTTCGACTCTTCAAGCACCTTGACCGCCCCTACCCCCGTCTCCACTATGGGAGCGCTCCCACTGGTTCAAGGCTTGTTGCTCCTCCCCTCCCCCCACTTCTTGTCCCGAGCCGCAAGGAGGAACCAGCACATGCATCCCAGAAGGAGACGCAGAGCCGTACGGCGGCTGTGGACCGCCGCCGTAGCCGCCCTCGCCCTCCCGCTCACCATGCTTAGCACCGGCACAACTCCCGCGCAGGCGGCGGCACTTCAGTGCAGCGTCGACTACAAGACGAACGACTGGGGCTCCGGCTTCACCGCGGACCTGACGATCACCAACCGTGGCACCGACGTGATCGACGGCTGGACGCTGACATACAGCTACTCGGGCAACCAGAAGCTGACCAACGGCTGGAACGGGACCTGGTCCCAGTCCGGCACGGCGATCAGCGTGAAGGACGCCGGGTACAACGCGAAGATCGCGGCCGGGGCGGCCGTGTCCACCGGCGCGCAGTTCACGTACAGCGGCACGAACACCGCGCCGACCAGCTTCGCGATCAACGGCACCACCTGCGCCGGCGCCCACCAGCCGCCGGTCACCGTGCTGACCAGCCCGACGGCCGGCGCCGTCTACACCCAGGGCGACGCCGTCCCGCTCGCGGCCACCGCGGCGGCGGCCGACAACGCGACGATCAGCAAGGTCGAGTTCTACGACGACACGACCCTGCTGGGGACGGACACCAGCTCGCCGTACACGCTGTCCGCCTCTGGTTTGACCGTGGGCAGTCATTCGCTGGTGGCGAAGGCATACGACAGCCTGGGCGCGTCGGCGGACTCGACGCCGGTCGGCATCACGGTCGCCTCCGGTCCCGCGGTGGTCGCATCGCCGACCCAACTCGGCGTCCAGCAGGGCAAGACGGGCACGTACGCGGTGAAGCTGTCGACGCAGCCGAGCGCCAACGTGACCGTGACGACGGCCCGGGCGAGCGGCAACAGCGGCCTCACGGTCACCGGCGGCGCGACGCTCACCTTCACGCCGTCCAACTGGAACACCGCGCAGAACGTGACCATCACGGCGGACTCCTCCGGCACGGGTTCGGCGTCCTTCGAGTCGACGGCGACGGGCTTCACCAAGGCGGCAGTCACCGTCACCGAGCTGGCGGCCTCGAAGGCGTACGACGCCCGCTTCCTGGACCTCTACGGGAAGATCACCAACCCGGCGAACGGCTACTTCTCGCCCGAGGGCATCCCGTACCACTCGGTCGAGACGCTGATCGTCGAGGCCCCGGACCAGGGTCATGAGACCACGTCGGAGGCCTACAGCTACCTTCTGTGGCTGCAGGCGATGTACGGCAAGGTCACCGGTGACTGGTCGAAGTTCAACGGCGCCTGGGATCTCATGGAGAAGTACATGATCCCGACCCACGCCGACCAGCCCACCAACTCCTTCTACAACGCGTCGAAACCGGCGACGTACGCGCCCGAGCTGGACACCCCGAACGAGTATCCGGCGAAGCTCGACACGTCGGTCCCGGTGGGTTCGGACCCGATCGCGGGCGAGCTGAAGAGCGCGTACGGCACGGACGACGTGTACGGCATGCACTGGCTGCAGGACGTCGACAACGTCTACGGCTACGGCAACGAGCCGGGCAAGTGCGAGGCCGGGCCGACGGCGACCGGGCCGTCGTACATCAACACCTTCCAGCGCGGCGCGCAGGAATCGGTGTGGGAGACGGTGCCGCAGCCGACCTGTGACGCCTTCAAGTACGGCGGTACGAACGGGTACTTGGACCTCTTCACCGGTGACTCGTCCTACGCCAAGCAGTGGAAGTACACGGACGCCCCGGACGCCGACGCACGTGCGGTGCAGGCCGCGTACTGGGCCGACGTGTGGGCCAAGGGGCAGGGCAAGGGCAGTGACGTGTCGACCACCGTCGGCAAGGCGGCGAAGATGGGCGACTATCTGCGGTACGCCATGTACGACAAGTACTTCAAGAAGATCGGCAACTGTGTCGGGCCGTCGACCTGTGCGGCCGGGACCGGCAAGGACGCCTCGTCCTATCTGCTGTCCTGGTACTACGCGTGGGGCGGCGCGACCGACACGAGCGCGGGCTGGGCCTGGCGGATCGGGTCGAGCCATGTGCACGGCGGCTATCAAAACCCCCTCGCCGCCTACGCGTTGAGCTCGTACGCCGACCTCAAGCCCAAGTCGTCGACGGGCGCGGCGGATTGGGGTACCTCGCTCACCCGGCAGCTGGAGTTCTACCGCTGGCTGCAGTCGAACGAGGGCGCCATCGCCGGTGGTGCGACCAACAGTTGGGCGGGACGGTACGCGACTCCGCCGGCCGGCACCTCCACCTTCTACGGCATGTACTACGACCAGCAGCCCGTCTACCACGACCCGCCGTCCAACCAGTGGTTCGGGTTCCAGGCGTGGTCGATGGAGCGGGTCGCCGAGTACTACCAGCAGACGGGGAACGCGCAGGCCAAAGCGGTTCTCGACAAGTGGGTGGACTGGGCGCTGTCCAAGACCACGATCAACCCGGACGGCACGTATCTGATCCCGTCGACGCTTCAGTGGTCGGGGCAGCCCGACACCTGGAACGCGTCAAGTCCCGGTGCCAACAGCGGACTTCACGTGACGGTCGCCGACTACACGAACGACGTCGGTGTGGCGGCCGCGTTCGCGAAGACGCTGACGTACTACGGCGCGAAGTCCGGTGACACGGAGGCGAAGACGACGGCGAAGGCGCTGCTGGACGGCATGTGGAGCAACTACCAGGACGGGCTAGGTATCGCCGTCCCGGAGACCCGCGCCGACTACAACCGCTTCGACGACAGCGTGTACGTGCCGAGCGGCTGGAGCGGCAACATGCCGAACGGCGATGCGATCAACTCGTCGTCGACCTTCACCTCGCTCAGGTCCTTCTACAAGAACGACCCGGCCTGGTCGAAGATCGAGGCGTACCTCGCGGGCGGGGCGGCGCCGTCGTTCACGTACCACCGGTTCTGGGCTCAGGCGGACATCGCCTTGGCCATGGGCTCGTACGCGGAGCTTCTCGAATAGTCCCCGCCGGGCGCTCCGCGGGTTGGGCCGTGTCATTCGACTGCGGGTCCGTTGTGGCTGGTCGCGCAGTTCCTCGCGCCCCTAAAAGGGGCGCACTAGGCACCGTTCGTTTCCGCGGAACCGTCTGAAAGCTCCGCGTGCGTGGCTCCGTCACCTGACGGCGGGGCCGACAGCCGGGCGATCCCACCCGCACGGGGGTCGCCCGGCAACCTTCGCTGCTAGCGGAAAGCGCTTTCCCGCCTTCTCGCATCCCTTTCCTGGAAAGGACTCCCCCGTGCGAAGAACCCGCATCCTGACGGCAGTCCTCGCCCTCGCCGCCGGTCTCCTCGTCGGCACCCCGCCCGCACTCGCCGCAGGCGGCGCCGCCCGGACCACGCTCGCCGCCGACACGTACACCTGGAAGAACGCCCGGATCGACGGGGGTGGTTTCGTCCCCGGGATCGTCTTCAACCGTGCCGAGAAGAATCTTGCCTACGCCCGGACCGACATCGGGGGCGCCTATCGCTGGCAGGAGTCGACGAAGACCTGGACGCCCTTGCTGGACTCGGTCGGGTGGGCGGACTGGGGGAACACCGGGGTCGTCAGTCTCGCCTCCGACTCGGTCGATCCGACCAAGGTGTACGCGGCCGTCGGGACGTACACCAACAGCTGGGACCCGACGAACGGGGCCGTGCTCAGGTCCGCCGACCGGGGCGCGAGCTGGCAGAAGACCGATCTGCCCTTCAAGTTGGGCGGCAACATGCCGGGGCGTGGCATGGGTGAGCGGCTCGCCGTCGACCCGAACAAGGACAGCGTGCTGTACCTCGGCGCGCCGAGTGGGAAGGGGCTGTGGCGGTCGACGGACTCCGGGGTCACCTGGTCGCAGGTCACCAACTTCCCCAATGTCGGCAACTACGTGCAGGATCCGACCGACACGAGCGGATACGCGAGCGACAACCAGGGGATCGTCTGGGTCACCTTCGACGAGTCCAGCGGTACGTCGGGCAGCGCCACGAAGACCATCTACGTCGGGGTCGCCGACAAGGACAACGCGGTGTACCGGTCGACCGACGCGGGCGCGACCTGGACGCGGCTGGCCGGCCAGCCGACCGGATACCTCGCCCACAAAGGGGTGTTGGACGCCGAGAACGGCTACCTCTACCTCGCCTACAGCGACAAGGGCGGCCCGTACGACGGCGGCAAGGGCCGGCTGTGGCGGTATGCGACGGCGACCGGAACCTGGACGAACATCAGCCCGGTGGCGGAGGCCGACACCTACTACGGCTTCAGCGGTCTGACCGTCGACCGGCAGCACCCGGGCACGGTGATGGCGACGGCGTACAGCTCCTGGTGGCCGGACACCCAGCTCTTCCGCTCCACGGACAGCGGCGGGACCTGGACGAAGGCCTGGGACTACACGTCGTACCCCAACCGCTCGAACCGCTACACGATCGACGTGTCCTCGTCCCCGTGGTTGACCTTCGGCGCGAACCCGTCGCCGCCCGAACAGACCCCGAAACTCGGGTGGATGACGGAGTCGCTGGAGATCGATCCGTTCAACTCCGACCGGATGATGTACGGCACGGGTGCGACGCTCTACGGCACCGAGGACCTCACCAAGTGGGACAGCGGGGGCCAGTTCACCGTGAAGCCCATGGTGCAGGGTCTGGAGGAGACGGCGGTCAACGACCTGGCGTCCCCGCCGAGCGGTGCCCCGCTGCTCAGCGCCCTCGGCGACATCGGCGGCTTCCGGCACACAGACCTCGCCAAGGTCCCCTCGATGATGTTCACTTCACCGACCTTCACGACGACCACGAGCCTGGACTTCGCCGAGACCAACCCCGACACGGTGGTACGGGTGGGCAATCTGGACTCCGGGCCGCACATCGCGTTCTCGACGGACAACGGCGCCAACTGGTTCGCGGGGACGGATCCTTCGGGGGTCAGCGGCGGCGGGACGGTGGCGGCGGCGTCGGACGGCAGCCGCTTCGTGTGGAGCCCGGCCGGTGCCGGGGTGCAGTACGCGACGGGCTTCGGTTCGTCGTGGTCGGCGTCGAGCGGTGTCCCGTCCGGCGCGATCGTGGAGTCGGACCGGGTCGATCCCAAGACCTTCTACGGCTTCAAATCCGGAAAGTTCTACGTCAGTTCGGACGGCGGCGCGACCTTCACGGCGTCCGCCGCGAGCGGCCTCCCGAGCGGCGACAGCGTGCGCTTCAAGGCGCTGCCCGGGGCGAAGGGTGATGTGTGGCTTGCTGGCGGGGCCACGGACGGCGCGTACGGGCTGTGGCACTCCACCGACTCCGGGGCGACCTTCACCAAGCTCTCGAACGTCGAGCAGGCCGACACGATCGGCTTCGGCAAGGCGGCGACGGGCGCCTCCTACCAGACGCTCTACACCAGCGCGAAGATCGGCGGCGTACGCGGGATCTTCCGCTCGACCGACAAGGGGGCGACCTGGACCCGCATCAACGACGATGTCCACCAGTGGGGTTGGACGGGCGCGGCGATCACGGGTGACCCGCGGGTCTACGGCCGGGTGTATGTCTCGACGAACGGCCGGGGTGTCATCTACGGCGACACTTCCGACACGAGCGGAGGCGGTGGTGGCACGGACCCGCCGCCGACACCCACCGGCGCCTGCACGGTGACGTACAAGATCACCAGCCAGTGGTCGGGCGGCTTCCAGGCGGACGTCCAACTGTCCAACACCGGCTCAACCGCCTGGACCGGCTGGTCACTTGGCTGGACCTTCGCGGACGGCCAGAAGATCACCCAACTCTGGAACGCCGACTTCACACAGTCGGGCACGGCGGTGACCGCGAAGAACGTGAGCTGGAACGGCAATGTGGCGCCAGGCTCGTCCGTGACCTTCGGCTTCACGGGCAGCTGGTCGGGAGCGAACACCAAACCGACGGCATTCAAACTGACCGACCAGACCTGCACCACGGCCTGAACCGAAGGGTGTGCGCCCAACCGGCGCACACCCTTGCCGCACCGAATACGGTCACAAATCGATCACTTCGTTTACCCATCTCTCACTTATTCTTCACACTCCCCATTACGCGCACCCGGCGCGAAGTACCTCAGGGGGGTCCATGTCGTACATACAACCGCCTCCACCACCTCCGCCCGGTTTCGGGCCGCCGCCGCCCGTCCCGCCGGTCTCCAGGCCGGCGTGGGCGCGCAAGCGCGTGCTCCTTCCCGTCGCCGTGGTCATCCTCCTCGTCGGGATCGGCATCGGGTCGGCCGGGAACGGCGGTGACGGGGAGAAGTCCGCCGCTGAGCCGGCGCCCACCGTCACGGTCACGGCCAAGTCGGAGGCCGAGGTGGAGCCCGCGCCGACCGTGACGGTCACCAAGACCGCGACCAAGACCGCTGCGGCCAAGGCGCAGACGGAGAAGGACGCCGCCGACACCGCACCGGAGGGCAAGGCGGTGTTCAAGGTGTGGGGGTCGGCCCCTTCCGGCGTGGAGATCACCTATGGCAACGACGGCACCAACCTGCAGGGCAGCCGCCTGCCGATGACGAAGACCCTGACCGTCAAGGACGACGCCCTCTACTACCAGGTGACGGCGCAGCTCATGGGCGGCGGTGACGTCCACTGCTCCGTCACCATCGACGGGAAGACCAAGACCGGCCGGGCCCAGGGCGGCTACAACATCTGCTCCGCCCAGCTCAACAGCGACTTCACCGGAGGGTTCAGCTAGGGAGACGGGGACGCGCTCTTCGTACGAGTGCGTCCCCGCTCTGGTTCACGGCGTGTACACCGTCGGCCGCGGTGCCGTCGTCATCCCGTCGCCGATGAAGAAGCTCGGGTGCGGGGGTTGGTTGTAGGCGGTATTTTGCCAGGCCAGGGCCGTGCGGTACTGGGTGTCGTGGAGGAGGGTCGTGATCCTCGTCGTCGTTTCGTACGGCGTGGAGTAGATGCGCAGGGCCGTGTTGTCGGTCGTCGGCCAGACCACCTCCTCGCGCCAGTCGCCCAGGATGTCCCCGGAGAGGGACGGCGTCGCCTTGGTGCTGTTGTTGGAGTGGACGCCCGAGCCGGTCAGCAGGCGGGTGTCGGCGGACGTGCCGTACTTGTCGATGTGGGTGTCGTCGAGGAGCTCGCGGACCGGGTCGGCGTCCCACCAGGACAGGAAGTTGATGCCGGCAGGCTTGCGGGAGGCGACGACCGTGCCCTGCGGGTTGCGGACGCCGTCCGCGTGCGAGGACCAGGACTCGGCGCCCGCGCTGCCCGCCCAGATGTCGCCCGCGACGCCCCGGCCGTTGTCGCCGTTGGCCGGCGTCGACCAGAGGATCTGGCCCGTCTTCGCGTCCGCCATCCAGGAGGAGGGCTTGGAGGAGTCCTCGTCGACCTTGAACTCCTCCAGGCCCGCCCGGGACGGGTCGAGGTCGCCGACGTGCATGGCGTCCCCGTGGCCGTTCTTCGTGGTCCACAGCCCGTTGCCGTTGTCGTCCACGGCCATCGAGCCGTACACGATCTCGTCCTTGCCGTCCCCGTCCACGTCGGCCACCGACAGCTGGTGGTTGCCCTGACCGTCGTACCCCTTACCGGAGTTGGTCGAGGAGTTGGTGTCGAAGGTCCAGCGGCGGGTGAAGGCGCCGCCTCGCCAGTCCCAGGCCGCGATCACCGTACGGGTGTAGTAACCGCGGGCCATGACGAGGGAGGGGCGGGAGCCGTCGAGGTAGGCCGTCCCGGCGAGGAAGCGGTCTACGCGGTTGCCGTACGAGTCGCCCCAGGACGACACCGTGCCGCGCGCCGGTACGTAGTCGACGGTCTGCATCGCCTTGCCGGTCTGGCCGTTGAACATCGTCAGGTACTCGGGGCCGGACAGGACGTAGCCGCTGGAGTTGCGGTAGTCGGCCGAGGAGCTGCCGATCACGGCTCCCGCCCCGTCGACCGTGCCGTCGGCCGTCTTCATCGCGACCTCGGCCTTGCCGTCGCCGTCGTAGTCGTACACCTGGAACTGTGTGTAGTGCGCGCCGGAGCGGATGTTGCGGCCCAGGTCGATGCGCCACAGGCGGGTGCCGTCCAGCTTGATGCCGTCGATGACGGTGTCTCCGGTGTAGCCGGACTGGGAGTTGTCCTTGGCGTTCGTCGGCTGCCACTTGAGGACGAAGTCCAGCCGGCCGTCGCCGTCGAGGTCGCCGACGGAGGCGTCGTTGGCCTCGTAGGTGTAGGCGACCCCGTCGGGGGTCGTGCCGCCCGCGGGCGGGGTGATGGGCACGTCCTTGTAGCCGGTGCGGAACTGGATCGCGTGCACCGAGTCGGCCTGTTCGACTCCGCCGACGATCGCGCGGACGGTGTAGTCGGCCTGGGCGGGGGCGCCGGAGTGGAAGAAGTTCGTGGAGCCGGTGATCGGGGCCGAGTTGACCTTCGTACCGGCGCGGTAAACGTTGAAGGAGACGTCGTTCGGGTCGGTGCCGAGCCAGCGCCAGCTGACCAGGTTGCCGCTGTCGGTGTGGACGCTGACGCCCCCCCGGTCGAGCTTCTCGACCTGGCGGGCGGTGGCGGCCTCCGCTGTGCCGGTGGCGGCGAGTGCGGTGAGCCCGGCGGCGACCAGGGCCGCGGCCGAGGTCACTGCCGAGAGGAGGGCTCGGCGTCTGCGGTGCCTGTGCGGGTGCTGCACGTGACGAACCTCCAGAGAGGACGGACGGGTTCCGCCCACTCAGTCGCCGCCGTCCGCCCCCTCGTTGCCGTGCCTTTGCGCCAACTTGGCGTATCTTTTGGCCAGTTCGGCAACGGTCGCGGCGAGGCGGGAGCGCAGCTCGGGCGGCTCCAGCACCTCGATGTCCGTGCCCAGGCGCAGGAATTCGCCGTGCGCGTGATCGACGGATTCGATGGGGACGGTGGCGACCGTCCAACCATCATTGTCCGTACGGCCGTTCACCGCCCTGTCCGTACGGTCGTTCACCGCCCTCGGCAGCCGCACACCCGGCGCCAGGCGGACGACCGCCTCGCCCCGGTGGAGCCGGTCGTGGAAGTCCCGCTGGTACGCCGTCCAGTAGCCGGCCAGGTCGAAGTCGTCGGGACGAGTGAACTCCTCGTCGCAGGAGGAGAGTTCGAGGATCTGGTCGACGCGGAAGGTGCGCGGTCCGGGACCGGCGACGACATACCAGCGGCCCGCCTTCAGCACCAGACCGTACGGCTCCAACCGGCGCTCCACATCGGTGGGTTCGGCCCAGCGGCGGTACAGGACGTGCAGCACCCGGCTGTTCCACACCGCGTCGGCCACCGCCGGGAGGTACGGCGCCTCCTCGGCGTCCGCGTACCAGCCGGGCGCGTCCAGGTGGAAGCGGCCGCTGATCCGGTCGGCGTGGGCGCGCAGCTCCGGCGGCAGCGCGGCGCGGAGCTTGAGCTGTGCGGCGGCCAGCACGGAGCCGAGGCCGAGCTCGGCGGCGGGGCCGGGGGCGCCGGCCAGGAAGAGCGCCTCGGCCTCGCCGGCGGTGAGGCCGGTCAGCCGGGTGCGGTAGCCGTCCAGCAGGCGGTAGCCGCCGGCGTGGCCCGCGTCGCCGTACAGCGGGACGCCCGCCGCGCTCAGGGCCTCGACGTCCCGGTAGACCGTGCGGACCGAGACCTCCAGCTCCTCGGCGAGCTGGGCGGCGGTCATCCGGCCCCGGGTCTGGAGCAGGAGCAGGATCGAGACGAGTCGGCTGGACTTCACGCCTCCAGAATTCCAGACTCCACTGACAGAGGGTGTCAGTGAAGCCGTCCTAGCTTCGGCTCATGGCCTTCACGGAGAAACTGCTGACCGTACTGCCGCCGATCGAGGTGGCCGGCCGGCGGATCAAGCGCTACCACGTCACGGCCGACCCGTCCGGCATCGCACCGGACGTCGAGAAGGCGGCGTACGGGATCCTCCCGGAGCTGCTGCCGGAGCCGGACGGCACTCCGCCCGCGACGTTCGTCGTCGTTCACCGGGGAAACGACGACGGCGCGTACATCAACGCCTACAGCTGGGTCTGGGACAACGTCCTGCACTACGGCAACGCGGCGGCGGGCCAACCGGTGCTCGGCTGCCCGGACGCGGACCCGACCCACTTCGTCAGGCCGCGGGCCCCCTGGATCGGCTGCGTCTTCGAGCTGCCGCCGGTCCTGCACGAGCGGGACGCCTGGGTGCGGCACATGCTCGCGCCCGAAGTCCCGGACATCGAGGCCTACTTGGCCGACCCCCTGCCCGCTGGAACCACTGGAGACCGCTCATGAGCAGCCCGCACGACTTCGACTTCTTCCACGGCGAGTGGGAGGTCACGAACCACCGCCGCACCGACTTCCTCGACCCGGACAGCGACTGGGTGGAGTTCCCCGGCACGAGCCGCTGCTGGCCGCTGTTCGACGGGGCGGCGAACGTCGACGAGATCGACATGCCGTACCTGGGCGCGAAGGGCGCGACCCTGCGGCTGTTCGACCGGGAGACCCGGCAGTGGTCGCTGCACTGGGCCGCGAGCCGAACCGGCACGCTCTTCCCGCCGGTGACCGGTCGCTTCGACGGCGACCGCGGGGAGTTCCACGGCGACGACACCCACGACGGGAAGGACGTACGGGTGCGGTTCGTATGGTCGGGCATGTCGCCGGTGTCCGCCCGCTGGGAGCAGGCGTTCTCGGTCGACGGCGGGCGGAGCTGGGTCACCAACTGGACGATGGACTTCAGTCGGCCGACGGCTTCCTGAAGGCCCGCAGGGTGAACTCCGGGTCGGGGCGCGGCCGTTCCTGGTCGGGCAGGGCCGCGAGACGCTCGGCGAACCGTTCGGTCCGCGGGTCGCCGGGCGGCAGCTGGGTGAACCAGCCGCGGCGCAGGTCGGCCGCGGTGCGCCGGGGGCTGCGGCCCTGGCCCCGGCCCGGGAAGCGGGTCTGTCCGGCGGGGTACAGGCGGTGGGCGGCGGCGTACGCCTCCACCAGGGGCGCGGCGTCGGGGGCCGGGCGGCGCGGGCGGGCGGCGAGGACGGCGTCGATGTCGCTGCCCACGTCGTGCGCGGCGGCCTTGTCGACTGTGGTGACGTAGATGCCGCCGGGCCTGAGGACGCGGGCGCACTCGGCGACGACGGCCCGTACGTCCTCGGGGTCGTCGAGGAGATGCAGCAGCCAGACGCTGGTCACGGCGTCGAAGACCGCGTCCGGGAAGGGCAGCGCGCGGCTGTCGGCCAGCACGATCGCGCCGGGCAGCCGGGCTGCGGCCATCCGGGCCATGCCGTACGTCAGGTCGGCGCCCGTCACCCGGGTGGCGGGGAGCCCGGCCGTGAGCCGCCGGGTGACGATGCCGGTGCCGCAGCCCACGTCGAGGAGGCGGGCGGTGCCGGCCGGGAGGAGGCCGAGCACGGCATCGGCGGCCGCCTCGGCCCTGGGTTCGCCGCCGCGTGTGGCGTCGTACGCGGCGGCCTCCTTGTCGTAGTCGAGCACGCGCGTCAGTGTGCCCCGTGTCCCTGTGCGAGCTCCGTCACCCGCTGGGCGAGCTCGAAGTCCTTCGTGGTCAGGGCGCCGCCCGCGCTGTGGGTGTGCACGGTCAGGGCGACCGTGTTGTAGCCGAGGGCGAGGTCGGAGTGGTGGTTCAGCTCCTCCTGGACCTGG
This sequence comes from Streptomyces sp. NPDC047081, assembly GCF_040643775.1. Taxonomy (NCBI): domain Bacteria; kingdom Bacillati; phylum Actinomycetota; class Actinomycetes; order Kitasatosporales; family Streptomycetaceae; genus Streptomyces; species Streptomyces sp. NPDC047081. The sequence goes on from NZ_JBEYUY010000013.1 coordinate 256,144, forward strand.
GCGATGTGCACGACCATCGCGGTCGCGGCGAAGTGCGAGCCGAGGCGGTAGGTGCGGGTGAGGCGGCCGTCGTCGACGGACCAGCCCGGCAGCTCCGCGAGCCGGTCCTCGATCTCCTTCTGCGACAGGGGTTCGACGGGCATGACCTCGCTCCTTACTGGATGTCGGGTACACCTCCAGGCTGCCACAGCGGCGCCGAGTCGGCCCAGGTCAGTACGGGCGCGGGCGGCCGCCGGGTCCCCTTCCCCCGTACTCCACGGCACGTCGGCTCCTCGGCTACCGTCGTACGTATGACCACCGCCGCGACCCCCGAACCCGCCCCCGCCCCCACCGGCCAGGGCGTCGGCCCGCTGCTGCGGGCGTGGCGGGAGCGGCGGCGGGTCAGCCAGCTGGAGTTGGCGCTGCGGGCGGACTCCTCGGCCCGGCACATCAGTTTCATCGAGACGGGCCGCTCCCGGCCGAGCGAGGAGATGGTGCTGAAGCTGGCCGAGCACCTGGACGTCCCGGTGCGCGAGCGCAACTCCCTACTCCTGGCGGCCGGTTACGCCCCGCGCTACCCGGAGACCCCGCTCGACGACCCGGCCCTGGACGCCCTGCGCGAGGGCATCGAGCGCCTGATCCAGGGCTACGAGCCCTACCCGGCGCTGGTGGTCGACGCGACGTACGACGTGGTGGCCGCGAACCGGGGCATCGCGATGCTCCTCGACGGCATCCCGGAGCACCTGCTGCAACCGCCCCTGAACGCCATGCGGTTGACCCTGCACCCGGAGGGCCTGGCTCCCCGCATCCGCAACCTGCGCGCATGGCGCGGCCATCTCCTGCACCAGATGGACCGCCAGATCGCCCTCCAACGCTCCGAGCCACTGCGGAAGTTGTACGAGGAGGTCGCCGCGTACCCCGTGCCGGAGACGGCCGTGGACGACGAACCGGCCGAACCCGCACCGCACTTCGCCCTCCCGATGCGCATCGACCACGAGGGCCGCACCCTCTCCTTCATCTCGTCCATCGCCACCTTCAACACCCCGATGGACGTGACGGTCGCCGAGCTGGCGATCGAGACCTTCCTCCCGGCCGACCCGGCGACGGTCAAGTACCTCCGGTCGCTGCTTCCCTGAGCCGTCCGGAACACGTGGCGAGCACCTCACCCTCGACCCCGTGAGACTGACAGCGGAACATGACACACTGCTTCGCGCAGACTTGGAACCCAGGGGAGGCGGGCACGTGAGTGAGCGGCGGCCCGCGCCCACCGTGGGCCAGGTGGTGCTGGGCAAGCGGTTGCAGGAGCTGCGGGAGGCCGCCGGGCTCAAGCGCGAGGAGGCCGCCCGGGTGCTGCGGGTGGCCCCGGCGACCGTACGGCGCATGGAGATGGCCGAGGTCTCGCTGAAGATCCCGTACGTCCAGGTGCTCCTGGAGACGTACGGCGTCCAGGAGGACGAGGCGGCCGCGTTCGTCGCGCTGGCCGAGGAGGCGAACCAGCCGGGCTGGTGGCAGCGCTTCCACGACGTGCTGCCGGACTGGTTCAGCCTGTACGTCAGCCTGGAGGGCGCCGCCCGCCTGGTCCGCTCGTACGAGCCGCACTTCGTGCCCGGGCTGCTCCAGACCGAGGCGTACGCGCGTGCGGTCATGGAAGCAGGAACGATCGGGCAGACCGGCCCGGACCTCATCGAACGGCATGTCTCCCTGCGGATGGCCCGGCAGTCGCTGCTGGAGCGCCCGGACCCGCCGCACCTCTGGGTGATCATGGACGAGACGGTGCTGAAGCGGCCGGTGAGCATCCGCGGCGAGGTGATGCGGGAGCAGCTGGACAAGCTGCTGGACTTCGCCGAGCGGGACCGGGTCACGCTGCAGGTCGCCGAGTTCAAGGACGGCCCGCACCCGGGGACGTACGCGCCCTTCACGCTGTTCCGCTTCGCCGAGCCGGAACTGCCCGACATGGTCTTCACCGAGTATCTGACCGGGGCGCTGTACCTCGACTCGCGCACGGAGGTCTCCGCGCATCTGGAGGTCCTCGACCACATGACGGCGCGGGCCGCGTCGGCCGCGCGCACGAAGAAGATCCTGCGGGAGTACCGCGAGGACTTCTGAGCCAGGCACCGCACTTGTCCATCTGGAGGGGAAGACACGCATGACCGGATCCGACGCCGCACCGCAGATCGACACCAGCCGGCCGCATCCCGCCCGGGTGTACGACTGGTGGCTGGGCGGCAAGGACAACTACCCGGTGGACGAGGAGCTGGCCCGGAAGATCCTCTCCCTGGACGACACCGCGGTGCGCGGTGCGCGGGCCAACCGGCGGTTCATGCAGCGGGCCGTTCGCACGGTCGCCGAGGCGGGGATCCGCCAGTTCCTGGACATCGGCACGGGCATCCCGACCGAGCCCAACCTCCACCAGGTGGCGCAGGGGGTGGCTGCGGAGTCCAGGGTGGTCTACGCCGACAACGACCCGATCGTGCTGCGGCACGCCCAGGCGCTGCTGCGCGGCACCGCCGAGGGCAGCACGGACTATGTGCACGCGGACGTGCGGGACATCGACACTCTGATGGCGCGGGCCGCCGAGTCCCTGGACTTCAGCCGGCCGGTCGCGCTGTCCCTGGTGGCGCTGACCCACTACCTGGGCGACGAGGCCGACGGCGACGACGTCCACGGCCTGGTGCAGAAGTACGTCGCGGCTCTCGCCCCGGGCAGCTATCTGATCCTGTCGCAGGTCACGCCCGACCTCAATCCGGAGGCCATCGCCAAGGCGGCGGGCGCCTTCCGCGCCAGCGGCACGCCCTTCTTCCCCCGCCCGGTCGCCGAGTTCCAGCGCTTCTTCACGGGTCTGGAGCTGCTGGGCCCCGGCGTGATCCCGGTGACCGGCTGGCGTCCGGACCCCGAGGACGTGGCGGTCCAGGCCGAGGGCGTCGTGCCGGTGTACGCGGGGGTCGCCCGCAAGGCCTGACACCACCCGTACGGCCGCCTGAACAGGTGCGTTCCCCTGCTCACCCCTAGCGTCGAGGCAAAGGGTGAGCAAGGGAGCGAGGCACGTGACCGACACGCGGATACCGCCCACCGAACCGGGAGCGGCGCTGCTGCGCGCCGGGAGGTTCTTCCGTTCCGGTACGGCGGCCCCCGACATGCACAGCATCGGGAAGGTCGGCGGGCGCGAGGCGGACGCCTTCTACCGGGACCGCTGGAGCCACGACAAGGTCGTGAACTCCACGCACGGGGTGAACTGCACGGGTTCCTGCCGCTGGAAGGTGTACGTCAAGGACGGCATCATCACCTGGGAGACCCAGCAGACCGACTATCCGAGCGTCGGCCCCGACCGCCCCGAGTACGAGCCGCGCGGCTGCCCGCGAGGGGCCGCCTTCTCCTGGTACACCTACTCCCCCACCCGCGTGCGCTACCCGTACGTCCGCGGCGTCCTGCTGGAGCTGTACCGCGAGGCCAGACAGCGGCTGTCCGACCCCGTCCTCGCCTGGGCCGACATCCAGAACGACCCGGAGCGCCGCCGCCGTTACCAGCAGGCCCGCGGCAAGGGCGGTCTGGTGCGGGCGAGTTGGGACGAAGCGGTCGAGATCGTCGCCGCAGCCCACGTCCACACCATCAAGACGTACGGCCCCGACCGCATCGCCGGTTTCTCCCCCATCCCCGCGATGTCGATGGTGTCGCACGCGGCGGGAGCGCGCTTCCACTCGCTGATCGGCGCGCCCATGCTCTCCTTCTACGACTGGTACGCCGACCTCCCCGTCGCCTCCCCGCAGGTCTTCGGCGACCAGACGGACGTGCCGGAGTCGGGCGACTGGTGGGACGCGGCCTATCTGATGATGTGGGGCTCGAACGTCCCGGTGACCCGCACTCCCGACGCCCACTGGATGGCGGAGGCCCGCTACCGCGGCCAGAAGGTGGTCGTGGTCGCCCCCGACTACGCGGACAACGCCAAGTTCGCCGACGAGTGGCTGCACCCGCACCCCGGCACGGACGGCGCACTGGCCCTCGCGATGGGGCATGTGATCCTCAAGGAGTTCTTCGTCGACCGCGAGACACCGTTCTTCGCGGACTACGTACGGCAGTTCACCGACCTGCCCTTCCTGGTCACCCTCACCGAGAAGGACGGCGCCCACGTCCCGTCGAAATTCCTGCGCACCACCGACCTCGGGCAGACCGGCGAGGGCGCCGAGTGGAAGACGGTCGTGCTGGACGGCACGAGCGGTCGCGCGGTCGTCCCGAACGGCTCTCTCGGCTTCCGCTGGACCGACTCGGGCAAGGGCCGCTGGAACCTCGAACTCGGCCCGATCGACCCGCAGTTGACCCTGTACGGCCATGAGGCGTCCGGCCCGGTCGAGGTGCTGCTGCCCCGCTTCGACACCGAGGGCGGCGAGCACGGCCAGGGACGCGGGGACGTGGTCCGGCGCGGTGTTCCGGCGACCCGGCTGGGCGGCAGGGGCGGCCCGCTGGTGACGACCGTCTTCGACCTGCTCCTCGCGCAGTACGGGGTCGCCCGCGCCGGTCTCCCGGGCAGCTGGCCCGCCTCCTACGAGGACGCGTCGGCGCCCGGCACACCGGCCTGGCAGGAGACGCACACCAGCGTCCCGGCGGCCAAGTGCGTGAAGATCGCCCGTGAGTTCGCGCGGACGGCCAAGCGGTCCAAGGGCCGCTGCATGATCCTGATGGGCGCGGGCACCAACCACTGGTTCCACTCCGAGACGATCTACCGTTCCTTCCTGGCCCTGCTCCAGCTCACCGGCTGCCAGGGCCGCAACGGCGGCGGCTGGGCGCACTACGTCGGCCAGGAGAAGTGCCGTCCGGCGACGGGGTGGGCGACGCTGGCGGCCGGCTCGGACTGGTCGCGGCCGCCGCGGCAGATGATCGGCGCCGCCTACTGGTTCCTCAACACCGACCAGTGGCGCTACGACCGGTTCACGGCCGAGGTGCTGGCCTCCCCGCTGGGCGAGGGCCGGTTCAAGGGCATGACGGGCGCGGACTGCCTTGCGCTGTCGGCCCGTTCGGGCTGGATGCCCTCGTACCCGACCTTCGACCGCAACCCGCTGGAGCTGGGTGACGCCTTCGGCGATCCGGTGGCGAAGGCGGTGGCCGAACTGCGCGCCGGGACACTGAAGTTCGCGTGCGAGGACCCGGACGCGCCGGAGAACTGGCCGCGCGTGCTGACGCTGTGGCGGGCCAACCTGCTCGGCTCCTCGGCGAAGGGCGCCGAGTACTTCACGAAGCATCTGCTGGGCACGCACTCGTCGTTGAGCGCGGAGGAGGCCTCACCCGACGAGCGGCCGCGTGACGTGACCTGGCGGGACGAGGCGCCCGAGGGCAAGCTCGACCTGCTGCTGTCCCTGGACTTCCGGCAGACCTCGTCCACGCTGCTGTCGGACGTCGTCCTGCCGGCCGCGACCTGGTACGAGAAGCACGACCTGTCGTCCACCGACATGCACCCCTACGTGCACTCCTTCACGCCCGCCGTGGACCCGCCGTGGCAGGCGCGCACCGACTTCGACACCTTCAAGGCCCTCGCCGAGCGGCTGAGCGAGCTGGCCGTCGACCATCTGGGCGTGCGCAAGGACCTGGTGGCGGCCCCGCTCCAGCACGACACCCCGGGCGAGACCGCCCAGCCGGGCGGGGTGGCCTTGGACTGGAAGCGCGGCGAGTGCGAGCCGGTGCCCGGGAAGACCATGCCGAACCTGGTGGTCGTGGAGCGGGACTACACCGCGATCGGCGCCAAGTTCACCGCACTCGGCCCGCTGGTCGAGCAACTCGGCCTGCCCGCCAAGGGAATCGCGCTCAAGCCCGACCAAGAGGTCGAACACCTACGGCAGTTGAACGGCACCGGCTACCAGGGCCGCCCCTCCCTGGACACGGCCGTGAAGGCGGCGAACACGATCCTCGCGCTGTCCGGTACGACCAACGGCCGGCTCGCTACCCAGGGCTTCCACACCCTGGAGGAGCGCACCGGGCAGGAGATGGCCCATCTGGCCGCCGAGCACGAGGGCAAGCGGATCACCTACGCCGACACCCAGGCCGCTCCCGTGCCGGTGATCACCTCGCCGGAGTGGTCGGGCAGCGAGTCGGGCGGCCGCCGCTACACCGCCTTCACGCTCAACACCGAGCACCTGAAGCCCTGGCACACCCTCACCGGCCGCCAGCACTTCTTCCTCGACCACGACTGGATCCACGAGCTGGGCGAGGCACTCCCCGTCTACCGGCCACCGCTCGACATGCACAGGCTGTTCGGCGAACCGCAGCTCGGCCCGGACGGACAGCGGGAGGTGACGGTCCGTTACCTCACCCCGCACAACAAGTGGTCCATCCACTCCGAGTACCAGGACAACCTGTTCATGCTCGCCCTCTCCCGGGGCGGCCAGAGCATCTGGATGTCCCCGCAGGACGCCGAGGCGATCGGCGTGACCGACAACGACTGGATCGAGGCGGTCAACCGCAACGGCGTGGTCGTGGCCCGCGCGGTCGTCTCGCACCGGATGCCGGCCGGCACGGTCTACATGCACCACGCCCAGGAACGCACGGTCAACGTCCCCAAGACGGAGACCACGGGCAAGCGCGGCGGCATCCACAACTCGCTCACCCGTCTGATCCTCAAACCGTCCCATCTCGTCGGCGGCTACGCCCAGTTGAGCTGGGCCTTCAACTACCTGGGCCCGACGGGCAACCAGCGCGACGAGGTGACGGTCATCCGCCGCCGCAGCCAGGAGGTCGAGTACTGATGCCCCGTGACGGAGTCACTATTGGACGCTGCATGGCTCAGATCGCGATGGTGATGAACCTCGACAAATGCATCGGGTGCCACACCTGCTCGGTGACCTGCAAGCAGGCGTGGACCAACCGGCAGGGCATGGAGTACGTCTGGTTCAACAACGTCGAGACCCGCCCGGGGCAGGGCTACCCGCGCCGCTACGAGGACCAGGAGAAGTGGCGCGGCGGCTGGGAGCTCAACAAGCGCGGCCGGCTGCAGCTCAAGGCCGGCGGCCGTCTGCACAAGCTCGCCGGGATCTTCTCCAACCCCAAACTGCCCGAGATCAAGGACTACTACGAGCCCTGGACCTACGACTACAAGAACCTCACCGACGCCCCGCTCGGCGACGACTACCCGGTCGCCCGCCCGATCTCCCAGCTCGACGGCAAGCCGATGAAGATCGAGTGGTCCTCGAACTGGGACGACAACCTCGCGGGCGCCCCCGCCTACGGCGACCTCGATCCGATGGTCGAGCGGACCCGTCAACAGGCCTCGGACAAGGTGAAGTTCGAGTTCGAGCAGACCTTCATGTTCTATCTGCCGCGCATCTGCGAGCACTGCCTCAACCCGGCCTGCGTGGCGTCCTGTCCGTCCGGCGCGATGTACAAGCGGGCCGAGGACGGCATCGTGCTGGTCGACCAGGACCACTGCCGGGGCTGGCGGATGTGCGTGACGGGATGCCCGTACAAGAAGGTGTACTTCAACCACAGCACCGGCAAGGCCGAGAAGTGCACCATGTGCTACCCGCGGGTCGAGGTCGGGCTGCCGACGGTGTGTTCGGAGACCTGCGTGGGGCGGCTGCGCTATCTCGGGGTCGTGCTGTACGACGCCGACAAGGTGACCGCGGCCGCCTCCGTGCGCGACGAAAAGGCGCTGTACGAGGCCCAGTTGGGGGTGTTCCTCGACCCGGAGGACCGTGAGGTGCAGCGGGCGGCCGAGGCGGCGGGGATCCCGTACGACTGGGTGGAGGCGGCCCGCCGCTCCCCCGTGCACGTGCTGATCAGCAAGTACAGGGTGGCGCTCCCGCTGCATCCCGAGTACCGCACCATGCCGATGGTCTGGTACATCCCGCCGCTGTCGCCGGTGGTGGACGCGCTGACGGAGACGGGCCACGACGGCGAGGACGCCGGCAACCTCTTCGGGGCGATCGACACCCTCCGCATCCCCCTGGAATACCTGGCGGAGGTCTTCACCGCCGGTGACGTGGAGCCGGTGCGGGCCTCGCTGGAGAAGCTGGCCGCGATGCGGGCCCATATGCGGGCGATCAACCTCGGCGAGGAGCCCGACGCCTCGGTGACCGACGCCGTCGGCATGAAGCCCGAGGAGATCGAGGCGATGTACCGGCTGCTGGCGATCGCCAAGTACGAGGACCGGTACGTGATTCCGACCGCGGCCGTCGGCGACGCGCGACGCCTGGAGGAGTCCGCGCTGCCGGAGGGGTGCAGCCTCGACTACGAGGGCGGGCCCGGCATGGGCGGCGACGGCCCCTTCGGCCAGGACTCGGGACGCAAGCACCTGCCGCTGGTGTCGGTGGAGAACTTCCACGGGCTGCGGAGACGGCAGACCTCCGACGACCCCGCCGACGCCGAGGAGGCCTGATGCCATCCGACACCGTGCTGTACCAGGCTGCCGCGCTCTGTCTGACCTACCCCGACGAGGACTTCCGCGCCCGGCTGCCGCTGCTGCGCGAAGCCGCCCCGCAGCTACGGGAGTTCGTCGACCACGCGGCCGTCACCCCGGCGCAGGAACTGGCCGCGCACTACGTCCAGGTCTTCGACTTCAAGAACCGGCACAGCCTCTACCTGAGTTGGTGGCGGGACGGCGACACCCGGCGGCGCGGCATGTCGCTGGTCCGCTTCAAGGACGTCTACCGGGCCGCCGGGCTGGAGTTCAGCGGCGAGGAGCTCCCCGACTTCCTGCCCGCGGTCCTGGAGTTCGCGGCCCGCACCGGGAACACGGACCTCCTCACGGAACACCGCGCCGGACTGGAGCAACTCCGGTCCCGGCTCACCGACTTCGGCACACCGTACGCGTCCGTGCTGGACGCCGTGTGCGCGGCGCTGCCGACCGCCCGTATCGGAGCCCGCCCATGACCACACTGCTCTGGGGCGTCCTGCCGTACGTCGCCTTCGCGTTGCTGATCGCCGGCCTGGTCTGGCGCTACCGCTACGACAAGTACGGCTGGACGACCCGCTCGTCCCAGGTCTACGAGTCGAGGCTCCTCAACATCGCCTCCCCCGCCTTCCACTACGGCATCCTCTTCGTGCTGGCGGGCCACGTCGTGGGCCTGTTCGTCCCGATGTCCTGGACGGACAAGATCGGGATCGGCGAGCACACGTACCACCTCTTCTCGCTGTACGGCGGCACGGCGGCGGGTGTCCTCGCGGTCGGGGGCATCCTGCTGCTGGTGTACCGGCGCCGCACGAAGGCGCCGGTCTTCCGCGCGACCACGCTCAACGACAAGCTGATGTACCTCGTCCTGCTGGCCGCGATCGCGATGGGCATGCTCGCCAAGCTGACCCACGCCTCCGGCGACGGCTACAACTACCGTGAGTCCATCGCCCCTTGGGCCCGCAGCCTCTTCACACTCCAGCCGAAGACGGACCTGATGGAGGGCGTCCCGGTCCTCTACCGGATCCACGCGGTGATCGGCATGGCCCTGATCGCCCTGGTCCCGTACACCCGCCTGGTCCACATGTTCAGCGCGCCGGTGCAGTACCTGTTCCGCCCGTACGTGGTGTACCGCAGCCGCGACCCCAAGCAGCTGGGGCCGCGGCCGGAGCGGCGGGGCTGGGAGAAGACCGGGGCCTAGGCGGCGCCGCCCTTCGCGTCCCGGTCCTCGTCGACGATCTCCGCGTCGACCACGCCTTCCTCGTCCTGCGGTGAGGTGTGCTGTTCGGTGCCGGTGCCGGTGTCTGCCGTGGGCTGCTCGGCCTGCGCGTACATCGCCTGGCCCATCTTCTGGCTGACGGTGGCGAGCTTCTCGACGCCGGTGCGGAGTTCGTTCGTGTCGGCGTTCTGCTCCAGGAGGGTCTTCACCTCCGAGGCCGCCGCCTCCACCTCCGTCCTGGTGTCCGCCGGCACCCGGTCCTCGTTGTCGCGGATGAACTTCTCGGTCTGGTAGACGAGTTGCTCGGCCTGGTTGCGGGTCTCGGCGGCCTCCCGCCGCTTGCGGTCCTCCTCGGCGTACTGCTCGGCCTCCCGCATCATGCGGTCGATGTCGTCCTTGGGCAGCGCGGACCCGCCCGTCACCGTCATCTTCTGCTCGCGGCCGGTCGCGAGGTCCTTCGCCGACACGTGCATGATCCCGTTCGCGTCGATGTCGAAGGCCACCTCGATCTGCGGCACCCCGCGCGGGGCCGGCGGCAGACCGGTCAGGTCGAAGACGCCCAACTTCTTGTTGTACGCGGCGATTTCACGCTCGCCCTGATACACCTGGATGCCCACGGAAGGCTGGTTGTCCGTCGCCGTCGTGAAGATCTCCGAACGCCGGGTCGGGATCGTCGTGTTGCGTTCGATCAGCTTCGTCATGATGCCGCCCTTGGTCTCGATCCCCAGGGACAGCGGGGTGACGTCCAGGAGCAGGACGTCCTTCACGTCGCCGCGGATCACGCCCGCCTGGAGGGCCGCGCCGACGGCCACGACCTCGTCCGGGTTGACGCCCTTGTGCGGGTCCTTGCCGGTGAGCTCCTTGACCAGATCGGTGACGGCCGGCATCCGCGTCGAGCCGCCCACGAGGATCACGTGGTCAACCGCCGAGAGCTTGATGCCGGCGTCCTTGACCGCCTGGTGGAAGGGGGTCTTGCAGCGGTCGAGGAGATCCGCGGTGAGCTCCTGGAACTGGGCCCGGGTCATCTTCTCGTCGAGGTGCAGCGGCCCCTCGGCGGACGCGGTGATGTAGGGCAGGTTGATCGTCGTCTCCGAGGACGACGACAGCTCGATCTTGGCCTTCTCGGCACCCTCGCGCAGCCGCTGCAGGGCCATCTTGTCCTTGCCGAGGTCGATGCCGTACTGCCCCTGGAACTTCTTCACCAGGAACTCGACGATCCGCTGGTCCCAGTCGTCGCCGCCGAGATGCGTGTCGCCGTTGGTGGCCTTGACCTCGATTACCCCGTCACCGATCTCCAGCAGGGACACGTCGAAGGTGCCGCCGCCGAGGTCGAAGACCAGCACGGTCTGCTCCTCGCCGCGGTCCAGGCCGTAGGCGAGCGCGGCGGCCGTGGGCTCGTTGATGATCCTGAGCACCTTCAGGCCGGCGATCTCCCCGGCCTCCTTGGTCGCCTGCCGCTGTGAGTCGTCGAAGTACGCCGGTACGGTGATCACCGCGTCCGTGACGTCCTCGCCGAGGTAGGACTCGGCGTCCCGCTTCAGCTTCTGCAGCACCCGCGCGGACAGCTCCTGTGCCCGGAACCGGGTGCCGTCGATGTCGCCCTGGTCCGGGAAACGCCAGCTCGCGTCGCCCATGTGCCGCTTGACCGAGCGGGCCGTCCGCTCCACGTTGGTCACGGCCTGCCGCTTGGCGACCTCGCCGACCAGCACCTCCCCGTTCTTGGCGAAGGCCACGACCGACGGTGTGGTCCTGGCCCCCTCCGCATTGGCGACGACGGTGGGTTCGCCGCCCTCCAGCACGGCGACCACCGAGTTCGTGGTCCCGAGATCGATCCCGACCGCACGTGCCATCTCCGTCCCCTTCCGCCAGGGCACCGCTCGAAATCCAGCACAAAACTTGAGCGGGCTCTTGTCAATGGGACGGGTACCCAGCAAGCGGCCGCTGAGCCCGCGCCCCCTCAGGGGCGCGGGGCTCTATCGATATGCGGCTCCGCCGCGGGGCGCGACCAGCCACGACGGCGCCGCAGCCGACAAGCGGCCGATCTCGGTTCACCCCAGCGGAGCGCTACGCCAGCTTGGCCGAGAGGGTGATCGTCGTGCCGGTCAGGGCCTGGCTGACCGGGCAGTTCTTCTTGGCGTCCTCCGCCGCGGCGACGAACGTCTCGTTGTCGATGCCGGGGACCGTGCCCTCGACGGTGAGGTGGATGCCGGTGATGCCCTCACCCGGCTGGAAATTCACGTCGGCCGAGGTGACGAGCTTGGTGGGCGGGGTGCCGGCGCCGTTCAGGGCGTGCGACAGGGCCATGGAGAAGCAGCTGGAGTGCGCCGCGGCGATCAGCTCCTCGGGGCTGGTCTTGCCGTTCGCGTCCTGGGACCGCGAGGCCCAGGTGACCGGCTGCGCCGCGATGGCACCGGAGGAGTCGAAGTTGACGACACCGCTGCCCTCGATCAGGTTGCCTTCCCAGACGGTGTGTGCGGAGCGCGTGGTTGCCACGGTGATTCCTTCCGAATGCTGGAGGTTTCTTAGGCTCCCATCCGATCACATTCCCGCTCATCGCACCCGGAAGACCGGCCCACGCGCGGTGAAGGGCAGCCCGGCCCCCTCCGGGATCAGATACGCGTGCTCACGGCGGACCCGCAGCACGTCGCACCAGCCGTCGGTGATCACGAGGACGGGCGCGCCCGGCGGGAAGTCGTCCGCACGGTGGAGGAGGTCGACCCCGGGCTGCAGGACCGTGCCGCCGCGCCCGTGCACCCGTACCCGCCCGGCGATCTCGGTGACCGGCACGTACCCGGCGTCGTGCGGTGCCGCGTCGCAGAAGACCACGCGGGCGGCCGGTACGTCGCGTGCCTCGGCGTAGGAGGCGATGGCGCCCAGCGCCTTGCCGAGCAGGGTGTGGCCCATGGAACCGGAGGTGTCCAGGACGACGCCGAAGGTGCAGCGGGCGATCTCCTCCGGCGGGAAATAGCGGCCGGCGCGCGGGATGTCCGGGGTGGACGACTGGCGGCGCGAGGGACGCGCGTACGTCCGTACCGGCTGCGGGCTGGGCACGAACTCGTCGAACCAGCGGGCCAGTTGGGCGTCCCAGGGCAGCGGCGGGTGGCTGAGCGCGCGGATCTCCTCGACCAGGCCGCCCGGCAGGAAGCCGCGCTCCTGCCCCTGGTGCAGCTCCAGGCCCTGGCACAGGCCCCGCCGGTAGAACTCGTCGAGGTCGACGTAGTCGCCGGGCGGCCCCAGCGGGAAGCCGAGCACGTCGCCGACGCCCTTGCCGCGCAGGGTGGCCAGCCGGCGCATCCGGCGCAGGTCGCCGGCGATGCGGTCGTAGACCTCCTCGGAGGAGAGACCGGTCAGAGCCGGATCGTGCAGGAGGCCCTCCGGCATGGTGCCGACCTGCATCTCGTTCAGCCAGCCGTTGATGACGTAGTCGCAGGCGATGTTGAAGAGGTAGGGGTCGCGGGTGCCGCAGCGGTCGCCGTGGCGCAGGGCGGCGTGCAGCATCTCGTGGGCGAGGATGAACCGCCATTCCTCGTCGTCGAATCGGCGCAGCGGGTTGATGTAGATCTCGCCGGCCTCGGCGTTCACCGCGGCCACGGAGATGCCGTGCGCGCGGGCCAGTTCGGCGTCGGCGACGAGCGTGATGCCGGCCGCGATGCCGCCGAGCAGCGGGTAGGAGGAGATGAACCAGCTCAGCGCCTTCTGCCAGGGCCGCTGCGGGGCGAGTTCACCGCTGAGCGAGTCCCGTCGCCCACCCGCCTTGTCCATCGCCGCGGACACGGTCCGGGTCAGCGCGGCGGCGAACGCCAGCTGGTGGTCCGGGGGTCCGCCGTACCACCCCTTCCAGCGCAGGAGCCGCTGGTCGGGTTCCCCGCCCGCCGTACCGCAGTGCTCGTAGACGGGCGGGAGGCCGTCCCGCCGCCAGCGCGCGGCGAGTTGCTCCTCGTCGCCGTCGGGATAGGAGGCGGGGAGGTGCTCGGGGGTCTCGCCGATGGTGAAGTTGAGCAGGAAGCGGTTGACGACGACGCAGCGTGCGGCGAGGTCGAAGCGGTCCGGCTGGGTGCGCTCGCCCTTCGCCGCCGGGACGTGCCCGAAGCCCAGGTGCAGGACGGCGTGCGCCAACGCCCAGGCCCAGGCGGCGGGTTCGGCAAGGCGGCTGGGGTGGACGTGCAGGTCGGCGTCGGAGTCGACGACCACGAGTCCGTCGCGCGGCGCGTACTCGCACTCCTCGTGCCGGCAGACGGAGAACTCCACCGCCGCGAGGGCCGGGTTGGCCTTCACCAGCCGCATCCCCTCGGCGAACGCCTCCGCCGCGAGGTCCCGCTTCTTCTCCCCCTTGCCCTTGCCGCGGCCGCTCACCGCCGCGCCTCCACCAGCCGGGGCATGTCCCGGGCTGCCTCGATCAGGAACCACGACGGCAGTACGGGATTGCCGTCGGCGTCGGAGGCGATCACGGTCTGGGCCACCTCCACGGAGATCTCGGCGAGTTGGACCAGCAGCGACTTCGCCCGGTACGCGGTCTGCCGGCCGGCCGCCGACATGTGCTCCTTGCTGACCGGGAGTTCCTTGATCAGACGGCCGCGGAAGGACTCGGCGAGGTAGTAGAGCAGGTCGCGGTCCTCCAGGCGGCTGGGCCAGCGGGCGTCGCCCTTGATGATCGCCTCGATGCCGAACTGGCTGCGCACGATCTTGACGTAACCGCAGAAGGCGGTGGCGTGCGCGGGCGTCAGCGTGCCGTGCGCGAGGACCTTCAGCGTCTCCTCGTCGAGGTCGCGGCCGAAGGAGCGCAGCGCGTCGGAGAGCATGTGCCAGGAGCGGGGCGTGGAGAAGGGCTCCTCGGTCTTCGGCGGCTTGGACCACAGGTGGTCGGGGCGGTCGGTGAGGTGGTCGAGGATCCACGGGTGGATGTCGTTGTTCGCGGCCCAGGTCAGCCAGTCCCTGGCGGAGGCCTCCAGGTGGACGTGGGCGAGGCGGTTGACGAGGGCGGACGCGATGGGACGGGCGAGCGCGTTGTCGGTGGCGCGGTTGCCGGCGCCGATGACGATCGACCCCTTGGGCAGCTCGTAGTTGCCGATACGGCGGTCGAGGATCAGCGAGTAGAACGCCTTCTGCACATCCGGGGTGGCCGCGTTCAGCTCGTCCAGGAACAGGCAGTACGGCTCGTCCCGGGCGATCGCCTCCGGCGGGCAGAACACCGACCGTCCGTCACGGATCTGCGGGACGCCGATGAGGTCCTCGGGGGCGAGCTGAGTACCGAGCAGACTCACGCACTCCAGCCCCAGGGACTCCGCGAACTCCCTTACCAGGGAGGACTTTCCGATGCCGGGAGCGCCCCAGATGAAGACCGGCCGCACGGTGGCGAGGCCGAGAAGCAGTTCGGGGATACGGGCGGGAGTAACCGTGACGGCAGCCTGCAAGAAGCGGCTCCTTCGGGATGTTCGAGAAGTTTGCGACTCGAACAGTGTGTGCGTACGTCCCCGTCGGCGCAGCCGATTTTCAGGCGGCCCGGTCCCGCGCGATCGGCACCTGCGGCCCGTCCGTCTCCCGCAGCCACCGCCGCAGCACACGGTGGACCTGCTCCGCCCCGACGAGCTCTCGCCCCTCCTCGACCGGCTCGGAGAACACCACCGGCGACAGCAGGAACGGCCTGCCCTGCGCCCCGCCGAGCCCGCCGTGGGAGCCGATCTGCTCCTCGAAGGCCAGCACCTCGCCGTCGGCGGGGTCGTGGAAGGAGTTGACCATGATGTCGGCCGTGTGCGGGAACGAGTGCGTGCGCCGCACCGCGTCCGCGGCCCCCGGCCCGAAGGGCTCCAACGGCCCCCTCTTGTCGTCGAGTTCACCGACCGGGATCTCCGCGCCGTACGCCCCGAGCACGACCCCGCCGTGCTCCTCGCTGCGGACCAGCAGGAACCCGATCCCGGGATGGTTGGCCAGCGTCGTCAGCAGTGCCGGGTGGCGGGCGTCGATCTCCTCCTTGCTCATCCGGTGCGGCACGTCCGGGAAGGACACCAGGCCGAGGTTGCCCGAGGCCAGGACCATCGGCTCGGACCGGCGCCCGGCGGGGCCCTTCTCCTCGACCGGCCGCCGCAGCGCCGCCCGCACCGCGGCCCGCGCCTCGGCGCCGCTGTGCGTGCGCTGCGCCTTGCGCGGCACGGGCAGCCCGCAGCCGGCCCGCACCAGCTCACCGAGGCCGAGCCCGTAGCGGGCGCGGAAGGTCTCGCCGGGGCTCTGCCCGTGGTCGGAGAGGACGACGATCCGGTACGGCCGCGGGGCGTGCTCGGCGACGTTCACGATCAGCGCGAGCGAGCGGTCGAGGCGCTCCAGGACCTTCTCGGCGTCCCGGCTCGTCGGCCCGGAGTGGTGCGCCACCTCGTCGTACGCCACCAGGTCGGCGTAGACGGCGGTGCGCCCGGCGAGCATGTCGCCCATCACGGCGGCGACCACGACGTCCCGTTCGACGACGGTCGCGAAGGCGCGGACGAAGGGGTAGAGGCCGCCGCGGGAGACGCGCGGGCGCTGCTTCCTGATCAGGGCGCGGGTGGACTGGCCCATCTCCCGGCCGACCTCGGCGAAGAAGGACATGGCGGTGCGGACGGCGTTGGCCGGGTCGGAGAAGTAGGCGAAGTAGCCGGCCCGGGAGCGGTTCTCGCGGCCGCGGCGGCGGGTGGCGATGGACAGCACGAGGGCCTGTTCGTCGGCGCCGCCGCTGAAGAGGTTGCCGCGGCTGGCGCCGTCGGCGGTGAGCAGGCCGCCGTCGCCGGTGAACTCGACGGCCCGGCGCTGGAGTTCGGCCGCGCTGGTGGGCCGGTTGCAGACCATCACCTCGCGGGTGTCCTTGTCGTACCAGCGGAAGGCGGGGACGTCGTGGTTGGTGCCGTGCAGGATGCCCAGCTGGCTGGCGCCGGTCTGACTGGACCAGTCGGTGCGCCAGGGGGTGAGCCGGTGGGTGCCATTCTCCAGGAATTGGGCGACGGTGGGCATCAGGCCCTTGCCGACGGCGGCCAGCAGGACGTCGTGGCCGACGCCGTCGAGCTGGAGGAAGACGGTGCCGGGGCTGGAGGGGCCGGCGGGCAGGCGTCTGCGGCGGCGGTCGGCGAGGCGGTAGAGGCGGCGGCGGTAGGCGTCGTCGTCGCGCACGGCCAGCGCACCGCCGGTGGCGGAGGCGACGGCGGACATCACGGCGGCGACGACCACGGCGGTCTCGGGGGCGGCCTCGGCGCTGCTGGACGGGTTCAGGCGCAGGGCCACCAGCAGCAGGGAGCCGTTGAGGACGAAGACGAGCAGGCCCAGCACGAGCGCGGGCACGAGCAGCAACAGCCGTACGAGCAGCGGCCAGACGAGGGCCGACAGCACACCGAAGGCACCGGCGCCGACGGCGGCCGTGACCGCGATGTGGGTGGCGCTCTCGCCGTCGGGCGACTGCAGTCTGAAGTCGGGGAGGATCCCGGCGAGCACGAGCATGGTGACCGTGGAGACGGCCCACACGGCAACGCTCCGCCCCAGCTGACTGACGACCCGCCGCCAACGCCCGCCACGCACGCCCGCACACCTCACGTCCCGGCCCGTCGTCGCTGCGGGCCCGGACCAAGCCTGTCATACGAGATCCCGCGGGGGCCTTCGGTGCGCTACCGCCCGTCGTACCCGGCCGTCGGCATCGACAGCCTGCGGTGCACCCGGGCCTTCATCTGGGCGTCGTAGCACGGCTCCTCGAAGCCCACGGTCTCCACCCGCACCCCGCGCCGGGCGCACTCCGCGGTGAACTCCTCCACGGACGACAGCGCGCTCTCCAGGACCCGTCGGCTGGGGGCCACGAAGAGGTCGAGGCCCGGCCGGACCCCGTCCCACAGGACGCAGTGGTCGGCCCGCAGCCCTCGTACCAGAAGCTCCCGGGCCACGATGTACCCGCGCTCCGCGGCCCACCGCGCGCACATCGCGTGCTGGCTGCGGGAATCCACCAGGAAGGGATCGGCGTCCAGCTCCTCGAGCGGCGTCAGACTGGCGATCGCAGTGACGCGCACGCGCATCGGTCCCATGGCGTCCCCCTCACCTCCGGGTTTCGCCGCCGACCCTACTCCAGCCCGTAGGCTTCGGGGAGTCGCGCGAAGGAGGCAAAGAAGGTGCCGGTGGAGATCACCTGGTGGGGTCACGCCACCTGCGCGGTCACGGATTCGGACGTGCGTGTGCTCACCGACCCTCTGTTCGCCCGCCGCCTCGCCCATCTGCGCCGCCGCCGGGGCGCGCTCCCGCCGCCCGGCGCCGTGCGCGCGGACCTCGCGCTCGTCTCGCATCTGCACGCCGACCACCTGCACGTTCCCTCGCTGGAGCGGCTCGCGGAGGGCACGCGCCTGCTGGTGCCCCGGGGCGCGCCCCGTGCGGTACCGGGGCTGCGCCGGCTCGGCCATCTCACGGTGACCGAGGTGAGTGCCGGGGACGAGGTGACGGTCGGTGATCTCCGTGTACGGGCCGTGCCCGCGCGGCACGACGGACGGCGGCTGCCGGTCGGCCCGCACCGCGCGCCCGCTCTCGGTTATGTGATCGAGGGCGAGGCCAGGACGTACTTCGCCGGGGACACCGGGCTGTTCGACGAGATGGCGGCCGTGGTCGGGCCGGTCGACGTGGCGTTGCTGCCGGTCGGCGGCTGGGGGCCGCATCTCGGGGACGGGCATCTGGACGCGGGGCGGGCGGCGGAGGCGCTGGCCCGGCTGGCGCCGCGCAGCGCGGTGCCGGTGCACTACGGCACGTACTGGCCGATCGGGATGGACGCCGTGCGCCCCCATGAGTTCCACGCGCCCGGCGACGAGTTCGTGCGCCTGGCGGCCGAGCGCGCGCCGGCGGTCGCGGTGCACCGGCTCGGGCACGGGGAGAGCGTGCGGCTGGAGGTCGCGAAGTGACCTGGCTGGCCGCCACCGCGACGACCGTGCCGCCGGAGTCGACCCAGCAGGCGATCGGGTATCCCTCGCTGTTCCTGCTGGTGCTGTTCGGGGCCCTGGTGCCGGTGATTCCCACGGGAGCCCTGGTGAGTACGGCGGCGGTGGTGGCGTTTCACCAGACCTCGCCGTTCTCGCTGTTGCTGGTGTTCGTGACGGCGTCGCTGGCCGCGTTCCTCGGGGACGGGGCGCTGTACTGGCTGGGGCGGCGGGGCATGGGCTCCAAGAACGGTTCGCGCTGGCTGGAGGCGATCCGGTCGCGGGCGCCGGAGGACAAGCTGACGCAGGCGCAGGAGAAGCTGGCCGAGCACGGGGTGGCGGTGCTGGTGCTGTCGCGGCTGGTGCCGGCCGGGCGGATCCCGGTGATGCTGGCGTGCCTGATGGCGAAGTGGCCGATGCGGCGCTTCGCCCGGGGGAACCTGCCGGCGTGCCTGGCCTGGGCGGCGACGTACCAGGTGATCGGCATTCTCGGCGGCTCGCTCTTCAAGGAGCCGTGGGAGGGCGTGGTGGCGGCGGTCGCGCTGACCGTGCTGGTCAGCGCGGCGCCGAGCCTCTGGCGGCGGATCCGTCGTACGACGACCGCCTAGTCCAGCACCCGCGAACCTCCCACCGGCAGGTCCCACAGGTCTTCGCGGTCCAGGCCCGCCTTCTCCCAGGCCGCACGCACGCGCGTGAGTGGTTCCAGGACCGGCTCCGCCGACAGGACGAACGTGCCCCAGTGCATCGGTGCCATCCTGCGCGCCCCCAGGTCCCGAGCCGCGCGGACCGCCTCCTCCGGGTCGCAGTGGACGTCGCTGAGCCACCAGCGGGGGTCGTACGCGCCGATGGGGAGGATCGCCAGGTCGATGCCCGGGTAGCGGTCGCCGATACGGGAGAACCAGTGGCCGTAGCCCGTGTCGCCCGCGAAGTACACGCGTCGGCCGTCGGGTGCCGTGAGGACCCAGCCGCCCCAGAGGCTGTGGCAGGTGTCGGTGAGGGTGCGCTTGGACCAGTGGTGGGCGGGGACGAAGTCGAAGCGCACTCCGTCCAGTTCGGCCGCCTCCCACCAGTCCAGCTCGGTGACGACGGTGAAGCGCCGGCGGCGGAACCACGCGCCGAGTCCGGCCGGCACGAACACCGGGGTGTCGCGCGGGAGTCGGCGCAGGGTGGGGGCGTCCAGGTGGTCGTAGTGGTTGTGGCTGATGACGACCGCGTCGACGTGGTGCAGGGATTCCCAGGGGACGCCCACGGGCGTGATGCGGGCCGGTGTGCCCAGGATGCGGCGGGACCAGACCGGGTCGGTGAGGACGGTCAGGCCGCCGATGCGGACGATCCAACTGGCGTGTCCCGCCCAGGAGACGGCGACCGTGCGGGCGTCGACGCGGGGCAGCGGGGCGGGGGCGAAGGGGATCCGGGGGATGTCGGCGAGGCCCTCGCGGCCGGGGCGGATCGAGCCCTCGCGGGCGAACCTGGCCATGGCCTTGAGGTTGGGCAGCGGGGCGGTCAGACGGTCGTGGAAGGTCCGCGGCCACACCCTGCGCCCGCCCAGCGGGCGGGGTTCGGCGAGCGGCGGGAACGCCGGGGCGAACCGGCCTGAGGACGCCGGGACATCGGCCTCCTCCGTGGTCGTACTCGTGCCCGTGGTGGTGGTCGACTCGGACTGCTGCGTCATCGAGGAGGCTCCCATCGCTGAGCGTCGTCGCGTAGATCGTCGAAGACCGACTTCACATGGTTCAACGCGCGTTGCACGTGTGGCAGTTCCAACGTCACGGGTGACCTGAGGCATTCCGCGCGCTGCTCGTCCGTCCGGCCGAGCAGCGGGCCGGTGGACAGACGGACGCGCAGCGCCCCCAGTTCGTCGCCGAAGCGGTGGCCGCCGGGCGCGGGCATGCCGAGCCGGGCGGCGAGGAAGTCCTCCAGTTCCTGTGCGTCGCCGACACCGTGTGCGGTGAGGGCGGTGCGCAGCGGGCCGAGGTCGGCGTAGAGGTGGCGGCCGGCCTGCGGGGGCCGGGAGAGCCCCGGGCCCCCAGAATCCCGCCTCAGCCCCGAGCCGCTCCAGAGCCCGCCTCAGCCCCCCAGCCCGCCC